>CAYIQV010000087.1:0-6942 GCA_964365635.1 uncultured Acidiferrobacteraceae bacterium | reverse complement strand
CCTTGTATAACTCGCATAGGAGATAACTCAAGTGCAGCAATATAGAATTGTCGTGCTCTCAACCTCGCTTGCCGCTCTTTTCCTGATGGGGGTTTCGGCAGTCCACGCTGAAAACACCGCCCGTCCCGGCGGAGAAAAAACCGCTTCCTGCGAACAGTGTCATGGTCCCAAGGGATGTGCCCCGGTGCAGGGCCTCATTCCCAAGCTTTGCGGGCAGAATGCCGAGTATCTCGAAGCGCAGCTCCTGGAGTTCCAGGACGGCAGACGCCCGCAACCGATCATGCATGCGACGACAAATCTGCTGTCCAAGGATATTATCAAGCAGCTGGCCGCTTACTTTTCGAAACAATCCTGCTCACAAAAGTGAGTCGTCAAAATACAATAAAGAGCCCGGGCCTTAAGCTGGGCTCTTTTTGTTTGGCGTCCCGCTTGCAGATGCGCAGGTATCGCGGAGTGCTGATAGCGAGATAAATGGCAGGGACAAAAAAAGGCGGGGCCCATTGACCCCGCTTTTTTGCGTGAAGTGCAAAGTCAGTTCTTTATGATGAGCGTTTTGCGTTAGGTCAACTCCATCAAAAAGTACGCGCTGATACCGATAATGACGCCGTGCGAATCCAGACGTTGACACCTATCAAGCTTGTTGTGGAGCAATTGCTATCGGTTATTCCCGCGCGGGCCCAGCTATACCAGTGGGTTCTTATGAACGCCTTGATCTAGTTCCGTTGGTTAGTACCTGATAATTCCATTGATTATTGATTTAGGTCATTGCGGCGAATTGCCGCAGCATCTACCGTGAATCCGGTTTGATTGGCTGTGTCTCGAGATTAACTACACACAAGGAGAGTGCCATGAAAACAGTTAGATGCCTGGTTTCAGCAGTACTCCTGACTTGGAGTTTCGTGTGGATGCAGGCGGCGCAGGCCAATCCGGGTTTTGCGCGCCAGACGGGGATGACTTGCAATGCCTGTCACTTTCAACATTATCCCGCCCTGAACGCCTTTGGCCGCGCCTTCAAACAGGAGGCCTACACGTTCAAAGGCAAGCAGGAGACGATCGAGGATGCAAACCTGTCTCTACCGGTGGACCTGAATATAGGATTGGTCACCAAGTTGCGGTATGTGAAGACGGATGGCGAGCCAAAAACGTCGGCCACCAATACCGGCGATATCCAGTTTCCGGATGAGGCGGCGCTGCTGATCGGCGGTCGCGCCGGGGAAAATGTAGGATTCCTGGTCGAGGCATCGCTGATCGACACCGTCAGTAATTACAATTCCTTCCGTATTCATTTCAACAAGAAAGCGGAGGGAGTCAATTACGGTATCGTGCCGTTCCTGACCGATGGCGGCGGCGTGCCTTATGGCATGGAACTGCTGAACACCGGCGCGCAGCGGTTTATCCGTATTGCCGAGAACCGCACGGCGACGGCCGCGCAGCAGTTCATCCAGGGCGGCACCGGCGAGCGTCCCGGGGGTTCGAAGGCCACGGGTTTTGCCTTTGTCGCCTCGACGCCCCAATGGTCCGCGAATTTTACCCTGTGGCATCCGACCTTCGGCACCAGCATCGCGCACGAAAAGTTTGCCAATTACTTCCGCGGTGCCTACATGCCCAACATCGACGGCTGGGATACGGCCTTCGGGATCCAGCTCTTCGGCGGTACCTCGGAAATAATGAACACCACAACCACTGTCGTTGATAAGACCGATACCAAGGCCTCGTTTGTCGATGCCCAGACACAGGGGACGCTGGGCGGGAAGCCCGTTGGTTTTTATTTCACCTACGGCACGGCCGATGCCACACCGGCTGGCGGCACGACGAACCTCTTCAACAGCCGCGCGAACGACCAGAAGGCCTGGTCCCTGCTGGGCGAGGTGGGGGTAATCCCGAACCGGGTCACGGTCTATCTGGGCTATCTTGACGGCGACAACGGCGACACGACGCGCAACGAAGACAAGCGGATAACCTTCGGGTTGACCTCGATGCTGGCGCAGAATGTGGAATTGCAGTTCTGGAACACATGGGCCAGCGGCAATCGCTATGACAGCGGTACTGGAGCACCGGCGACCGGCGACAAGGAAATGGGGTTGATGCTGTTCATGGGATTCTAGGCGGTGGGAATATCCTGACCTGTCTGTGTCATTTGATGCAGACAGGTGTTGGGTGGTTGCGGTACATGTCCGAAAGAGGCGTCATTTCGGGGCAGCTCGTCAGAGGTCTTTCAGGATTCGCTGACGGGCTTCCTTTTCTTCTTCCTCGCTAATCAGCCCCTTGTCGCGAAGATCTTTTAACTGGCGCAGGCGGTTCTCGACAGAACTGGTCTCGGAGGCGGCAGGGCGGGTTCCTTTGGTGGCTTCGGCGCTGACGCCACAGTCCAGTTTTATTTTCGCTCCTTTTGCATAAACCCTTGTGCTGACGGGCTGACGGTGTTCCTTGCAGCCTTCCTTTTTCAATACGATTTTTCCATAAAGATCCTGCTGGTCGGGGCTGTACGTCAGCGGGAAGACATCGATCTGCCGGACCTCGAGCGGTGTGGTGCCGGCTTTTTTACCCATGACATAGACCTCCGCGCCCGATGGGTCGGATTCAATGGAGATCATGTCGGAGTTGGATCGGAGCGGAGCGCAGCCATGGAGAAAGGCCAGCCAGGCGAATGAAACGGGCAGAAGAACAAGTTTTTTCATTTTACTATCCCCAATATGCGCCGCCGGTGGCGATGGTGATGGTGAACAAGCCGAGAATCAGGTTGGTGCCGATGAGTTTACGAATGACGGCGAGCTGTTTTCCTGCGGCGGGGAAATCCTTGATCGCGATCGCCCGGTTCATGCGCTGATAGGGCACGAAGAATAAGTGCAGGAATATAAGAATCATGACGATGCCGGTCACCTGCATGATGTGGATGTACGGTCTGACATTGGCGAAGCCGTCAAACACCCGCAAGATCATCCAGTAGCCGGTGGTCGGCAGCAGAACCACCGTGGCCCATACCCACGGGAAGAAGCGCGCGAAGGTTTGCGACCACAACGGCAGCCGCAGCGGCGGTTCGAGCAGGGCCGCGGCCACCGGGCGCAGCGCCATGTAGGCAAAGAACATTCCGCCCACCCAGATTACGGCAGAAAGAATGTGCAGCGTGACGGCAACCGGCATGGGGGCTCCTGTGAATGGCGTTGGTTTCTTGTGACGATCATATTATTCTCTGTCGCATGACAACGCTTCAATATCTTTCACTCACGGAACTGCGCGCGTGTGCGGTGAAGACCTTCCGCCAGGGGGGCGGTTCGCGGCCGGATGTGTTGCTGGTGCAGATGAACGGTGAGCAGGCGATTCTCAAGGATTACGGCGCGGCTGACCCCTGGTTCCGGCGGTTGGTGGGACCGCTGTCGGCACGGCGCGAGGCGCGCGCCCTGAAGCAGCTCGAAGGGATACGCGGCGTGCCGCGCTTGCTGCGTACCGTGGGTCGCGAAGCGCTGCTGATGGAATATGTGCCCGGCATGAGCGCGCGCGAGGTGCCGCCCGGGGGGCTGACGCCGCTGTTCTTCCAGCAGTTTTATCATTTGGTCGAACGCCTGCACGAACGTGGCCTGGCGCATTGCGATCTGCGCAGCCAAGGCAACATCCTCGTCGGCGCCGACGGCGAACCGCACGTGGTTGATTTCGCCGCGCATTTTCGCCGTGGCCGTGGCTGGAATCTGGCGGCGCGGTGGATGTACAACAAGCTCAGCGAGGCCGACCGGGTGGCGGTGGCGCGCCTGAAGAAAAGCCGCGCCCCGGACCTGCTGACCGAGGCGGAACGTTGGGCGCTGACGCGCGACCGCAAAACTGCGCTGGAACGGACCGCCCGCTTTATCGGCAAGAGCATACGTAATATCAGCCGCTTCCTGCTGACACGCCGGAAATCCTGACGGGGTTAAAAATAGTGTGGCTTTTGCGACCGCCGCCGGTTTGGCGCGGCTACGCTGGCCCAAGGCTGAAAACTTCCTGCCGTTCGGGTAAAGTGCGCTCTTTTTAGACAATCATTCCGGCAAACAAAGGCTCATCATGCGCGATAATCAGATTGCTCCTTCCATCCTGTCGGCCGACTTCGCCCGTTTGGGTGAGGAGGTCACCAACGTCCTCGCCTCCGGCGCCGACATCGTCCATTTCGACGTGATGGATAATCACTACGTCCCCAACCTCACCATCGGCCCGCTGGTGTGCGAGGCGCTGCGCAAACACGGCGTGAAGGCGGACATCGACGTGCATCTGATGGTCAAGCCGGTGGATCGCATCATCCCGGATTTCGCCAAGGCCGGTGCTACTTATATAACGTTCCATCCGGAAGCGAGCGAGCACGTCGACCGTACCCTGCAACTGATCAAGGGCGAGGGCTGCAAGTGCGGCCTCGTGTTCAATCCGGCGACGTCGCTCGACTATCTCAAGTACACCCTCGACAAGGTCGACATGGTGCTGCTCATGAGCGTCAACCCGGGCTTCGGTGGCCAGAGCTTCATTCGCTCCGCGCTCGACAAGCTCAAGGAAGCGCGCAAGCTCATCGATTCCAGCGGCCGCAAGATTCGCCTCGAGATCGATGGCGGTGTGAAGGTCGACAACATCCGCGAAATCGCCGAGGCTGGCGCCGACACTTTTGTGGCCGGTTCCGCCATTTTCAGCGCGGGCAAGAGCACCGATGCCAATCGTTACAACTCCGTCATCGCGGCCATGCGCGCCGAGCTGGCTAAGGTCAAAGGCTAGAATATGATTGTTCGACGCAAAGGCGCAAAGGCGCAAAGTTTTTGAAGATTCAAATCACTCTTCTTTGCGTCTTAGCGTCTTCGCGTCAGAAACTCATAGATATGCTGTTTTTTTCATGACCAGCGTCGCTACCTTCCCGCTGGCCGTAAAGATGGTCATGATCGACCTCGACGGCACGCTCATCGACACCGCGCCGGACATCGCCAACTGCGCCAACCGCATGCTGCGCGACCTCGGGCGCGCCGAGTGGCCGTTGGAGAAGGTGCTGACCTGGATTGGCAATGGCGTGCCGCGGCTGGTGAAGCGCGCGCTGACCGGCACCATGCAGGGCGAACCCGATCCGGCCCTGTTCGAGCAAGCGCTGACCCTGTTCCAGAAACATTATGCGGTCGCCATGACCGAACTGAGCCGGCCCTATCCCGGAGTGGTCGAGGGGTTGGAGCGGCTTCAGTCCATGGGGTTCGCGCTTGCCTGCATTACCAACAAGGCCGAAGCCTTCACCCAGCCGTTGCTGAAGGCGCTCGATCTGCACCGACACTTCAAGCTGGTGCTTTCCGGCGACAGCCTGCCGAAGCAAAAGCCCGATCCGCTGCCGTTGCTGCATGCCTGCCAGCATTTCGGCATTACCCCCGATCATGGCGTGTTGATCGGTGATTCCAGCAACGACGTGCAGGCGGCGCGCGCGGCCGGCATGCCTGTTATTTGCGTAACATATGGCTATAATCACGGACACGATATCCGCGAATCCCACCCCGATGCCGTGGTGGATTCGCTGACCGAAGTACCGCCGCAACTGCGGCTCTATGCGTAGACGACACTCATGAGACTCAGAAACTGGAAATGGATGAATACGCGCTGGTGGTGGGCCTGGCCCGCTGCTTGTGTCGTTGTTCGTTCATAACTGTTCTGCGATCTCATGGTGATACATGTCGTTAAGCAAAAAAGATTTCGATAGTTACGCCGCCCAAGGTTTTAACCGCATCCCCCTGATGCGCGAAGTTCTGGCGGACCTCGATACTCCCCTAAGCGTTTACCTCAAGCTTGCCCGCGGGCCCTATTCCTATCTGTTCGAGTCCGTGCAGGGCGGCGAAAAGTGGGGCCGCTATTCGATCATCGGCCTGCCGGCGCGGACACTGTTGCGCGTCTTCGGTAATGAAGTGACCGTCGAGAAAGATGGCGCGATCATCGAGCGCGAAACCTCGCAGGACCCGCTCGACATGGTCCGCCGTTTCAAGGCGCGTTATGGTGTACCCGAAATCCCGGGTCTGCCGCGTTTCACCGGCGGGCTGGTCGGTTACTTCGGCTACGAGACCATCCGCTATGTCGAGCCGCGCCTGGGCCAGATGGCCAAACCCGACGCGATCGGCGCGCCCGATATCCTGCTCACCGTGTCGGATGAGGTCGTCGTGTTCGACAACCTCAAGGGCAAACTCTATGTCGTGATTCATGTGAATCCGGCCATCGCCGATGCCTACGATAAGGCCAGCGTCCGGCTGGACGAGCTGGTGGGCAGGCTGGGTGAAGCAATCCCCCGGACGGTTTCACCGAAGTCCGGCAAGGCCGTAGCCGAGGCGGATTTCGTTTCCGGTTTCACGCAGGAGGGTTTTGAGAAGGCGGTCGGGAAGTCGCTCGAATACATCCGCGCCGGCGACATCATGCAGGTGGTGCTGTCGCAGCGCCTGACGATCCCGTTCAGCGCCGCGCCGCTCGATCTCTACCGCGCGCTGCGCACGCTCAATCCTTCGCCGTACATGTATTTCATGGATCTCAAGGATTTCCACATCGTCGGTTCCTCACCGGAAATCCTGGTGCGACTCGAGGATGGTTTGGTGACCGTGCGTCCCATCGCCGGCACGCGCCCGCGCGGCGCCACCGAGGCCGAAGACGTGGCGCTCGAAAAAGACCTGCTGGCCGATCCCAAGGAGATCGCCGAACACATCATGCTGGTGGACCTCGGGCGCAATGACGCGGGGCGCGTGGCCAAGACCGGCAGCGTGCAGGTGACCGACAAGATGATCGTCGAGCGTTACTCGCATGTGATGCACATCGTTTCCAACGTGACCGGCCAGCTGAAGCCCGACATGGACGCCGTCGATGTGCTGCGCGCCACTTTCCCGGCCGGGACCGTGAGCGGCGCGCCCAAGGTGCGGGCGATGGAGATCATCGAGGAACTGGAGCCGACGCGCCGCGGCATCTATTCCGGCGCCGTCGGTTACA
>CAYIQV010000086.1:0-6952 GCA_964365635.1 uncultured Acidiferrobacteraceae bacterium | reverse complement strand
AGATGCTGAATAATAAAAAATATGGGTTTTTATTACTCGTGAAAAACGGTCTCTCACCTTGGGTTGATCGGCATATTGGTCAATATTTCCTTCCAGGGAGGCCATCAGCAATTCCAGCCGTTTTCCTGGGTCTGGGTGGGTTTTAAACATCAACGCCACGGAATCGTCCTTCGGATTGATCGAAGACAGGGTCTGTAACACCGAGGCGAGCGCATAAGGATCGTAACCGGCGCGCGCGGCAATCACCGCCCCCATGCGATCAGCGGCGAACTCGTCGTCCTTGTCGAGTCCGCGGGCATAGACCTCGGTACCGGCGCTCACGAGTTTGGCGTATCCGGCCCCGCCTTTGTCCTTGGCGTATTCTCCCAGTGCATCACCCGCCAGGCCCGCGAGCGCGCCCTTGCGCATGGTGTTGAGCGCGTGGCGTTCGATGACATGGCTGGCCTCGTGCGCCAGCACGCCGGCAAGCTCGGCCTCATCGCGCATATGCAGCAGCATGCCGCGGGTGATGAACACATAGCCGCCCGGCGTGGCGAAGGCATTCACGGTCTCGGTATCCATCACGCCGAAGTGCCAGGGTAAATTTGGCCGTTCCGTATGCATCGCTATCCACATGCCAACTTTGTTTACGTATTCTTGTAGCGCCTGGTCGTTTACGAGCGGCGCGGCGCCGAGCAAGTTGGCGGCCACATCCTTGCCTAGCTCGATTTCATCGCTCTCTGAGGTCTTTTTGAGTGGCTTTAGCTTCTCTCCGACATCGCGCAATTTGTTGAGGTCGATGTTTTTGAAGTCGAAAGCCAGGGCAGGGGCCGGCAACAAGGCAATGACGAAAGCAACCAGGAATCCGTATTTGATCGGTTTCATTCTTCCCTCCGCTATTTCGAGGTACTGAGATAGGGCACGTTCTTTTCTTTGAGTCCGGCATCATGGGCGTACGCCTGCGCGCCGGCGTCGTTCGCCTTGTAGGCTTCCATGGCCGTGACCGCCCCGGGGTTGGGTTTGGCGGTCTTGAGTTCCTCGGCGCTCAGGCCGCGGACGCCGGTGGTGGCCACAATTCCCTGCGAGCCCGAGCGCCCGGTTTGTCCGACGTTCCACAGGGCAGAGAGTCCGGAACTGCCTTTTTTCTCCGGGCCTTCGCCCAGACGCACCTGATGCAGCCGGACCCAGCCGGCTTGGCCCTTTGAAGTGATATTGATCCAGCCGCCGCGGCGTCCCAGCACCTCGACCCGCGTATTCTCAGGCAATTTTGACGCCAGCTTGGCGTCGCGATACGGCGCCGCCATCAGATCTACGGCGTAGCGCGTGGTCCCGGCTTCACCGGCGTGTGCCGGGATCGCCAGCAGCGCGCATGCCGCCACGAAAATGATTCTGAATACCGGTTTCATGATTGATCCTCCCACAGCGGTTCGTAGAGGTGAACCTTTTCACCCTTGCCCTTGAGTTTGACCAAGCCGTGATCGGCAAAGCGGAAGCCGGATCCGCAGGCATCGCGCGTGGCTTGCGAGACGAGAATGCGCGCCCGTTCCTTGGTGGCGCCCTCGATGCGGCTGGCGGTGTTCACTGTGTCGCCGATGACAGTATAGTCCTGGCGGTGTTCCGGCGAACCGATGAAACCGACCACGGCCTCGCCGCTGTTCAGTCCGATGCCGACGTCGAAATTCTTGCCGGCCTCGCCCAGTTCCTGCTTGAAGCGCGTCAGCGTCAGCTCCATGTCGCGCGCCGCCCGCAACGCGCGTTGCGCGTGATCCGGTTGATCCGTGGGCGCGCCCCAGAAGGCCATGATGGCATCGCCGATGTACTTGTCCAGCGTGCCTTGATGGCGAAAGATGACCTCCACCTGCAGGCTGAAATAGCGGTTGAGCAGGTCGACGATTTCCTGCGGCGATCTCTGTTCAGATAGCGTGGTGAACCCGCGAATATCGGAAAAGAGCACGGTGACGGCGCGTTTCTGGCCGCTGAGCGAGGCATCGGTTTCGCCGTGATCGACCAGTCCCGTCACCACGCGTGGGTCAAGGAAACGGGAAAACAGTTGCGTGACCCGCTGCCGTTGCCGGCGTTCCAGCCAAAACGCGCGCACCGCCGCGGGCAGGAAATAAAGCCACGCAAACACGATGGAGCCCACCACGGGAATGATCGTGCGCGCGTAGACCGTGATGGCCCAGCCGCCGGCCGCGAGCGCCACCGAAGTCGCGAGCAGTCCCGCGCCAATGGGGAGCGGGCTCACCCCGCGCGCAAAGGCCAAGGCCAGTCCGAGCAGCAGCAATGCCGTTAACGCAGGTGACACCCAGGCACTGGCACTATGCAGTCGCGTACCGTTCTTAAGGTTGTCGATGACGGTGGCGAGAATCTCGGGGCCGGGATAATTGCCGCCCATGGGCGTGAGTTTGAGATCGTGCAGGCCGGAAGCGGTGGCGCCGATGATCACGATCTTGTTGCGGAATTCATCCCGTGGCCGCTGCGACTCGCGCCGGTCGAGGTCGGCAAAGACATCGAAAAAGGGAACGGTGCGATAGGATTTAACCGGCCCATGCCAGGTGAGCAACAGACTGTCGGTGTCCGGGAGGGGGTAGCCCAGATCACGCCCGACCCGCGCCGGGAGCGACGGTATGCGCCAGCCACCGGCCTCAAGGAACAACGGATAACGTCGCACCACGCTGTCGGTATCAGTTACCACATTAATGGTGCCGAGGCGTCCGGTGTCGCTCAATCCCGGCAGTGGTAGCAGCAGCGCGGCGCGCGCTTTGGGGTTGGCCTTGGCACCAGCCGTGGCATTTTTCAGCTCGTTCAGGGGGTAGCCATTCTCACGCTCAGTCTTGGGGTCGGCGTCCAGACGCACCATGGGGAAATAGGTGTATGGCAGTTGCCGGGCCGTGCGGATGAAATATAAATCGTCCTCGGCATGTTCCTTGTGCGGGTCCGTGAACAGGATATCGAAAACGATGGCCCGCGGTTGCTGGCGCGCCAATCCCTCGAGCAGCTGGCCGTAGACGGCACGTGACCAGGGATAGCGGCCATATTCGGGGGTCATGGCCTCGAGCGTGGGCTCGTCGATATCGAGCAGCACGATGTCGGTATCGGCGGGCGCGCGCGCGGCGAGGCTTTTGAGGTTCCAGTCGAGATAAAGATTTTCCAGACGCGTGGTAAGGTCTACCTGCGTTGCCGCCAGGGCGATTATCCAGACGACGGCCGCGAGCACGAACGGGATGCGGTGCGGCGTTAATTTTGCAATCGAAAATGAAGCCCTGACGGGAATCCCTACTTCGCTACGCTCGTTCGTCCTGACATGAGAATTCTCGCTCATATTGTCTCGCCGGTAATGTAGCCGTGCTCGCTATGCCCATATTGTCTTGTCAACAATGAAGCCCTACTCGCTACGCTCGTTCGTCTTGTCATAATATGATAGACAAGACTAACGCAGCGGAGCCCAGTGTCAAAGTGCGCCAGATAAAACCCAGACCCACACCAGCAGTGCAACCGCTTCCGTTCCTGACGTCGAAGCCCGTCAAGCACGGCTTCGCCCCGCACCAGTGGTCGAATGAATTGTGGCGTCTGTTTTTGCGCGGAAGCGCGTTGTTGCCGCTGTCCTGGTCGCGCGCCATCGGTGCCGCGCTCGGCCTGCTCATGATGGCCGCGAACGCCAAGCGCCGGAAAATCGCGCGTATCAATCTTGAAATGTGCTTTCCGGAAAAAAGCCCGAGCCAGCGCCGTCGCCTGCTGCGCCGGCATTTCATTGTGAGCGGTCAGAGCTATCTCGATCTCAGCTATCTCGCCTGGGCATCGAAGGAGCGCATTCTGCGCAAGGTGCGCTTCCGCCATCTCGAACATTACCGCGAGCCGGTCAGCAAAAAGAAAAACGTCATCCTGCTCGCGCCGCACTGTGTCGGCATGAATTTCGGCGGGGCCGTGATCGCGCGCGAGCACGCGCAGTTTTCCATGGTCAAGCTGCAAGGCAACGCCACGGTCAACTGGGTGCTGAACTGCGGGCGCATGCGTTTCGGCTGCGAGTTGCTGGCGCGCCAGCAGGGGTTGCGTCCGGTGGTGCGCGGGTTGAATCAGGGGTTGTCGTTTTATTATTTGCCGGACGAGGATTTCGGGCCCAAGCAGTCGGTCTTTGTGCCCTTCTTTGGTGTGCCCACGGCGACGTTGGCGACCCTCGGGCGCCTGGCAACAATGACCGACGCCGTGGTGGTGCCGTGTTTCACCCGCCTGCTGCCGGGCGGCCGTGGCTACGAAGTCATTTTGCGGCCGGCGCTGGAAAATTTTCCGAGCGGTGACCGGGTCCAAGACGCAGCGCGCATGAACGAGGCCATGGAGGAAGGCATCCGCGCCATGCCCGAGCAGTACCTGTGGACCTTCAAGCTCTTCAAGACCCGGCCGCAGCACGCCCCGTCGCCCTATGTCTGACGCCACGCTGACACGTTTCCTGCACCCGCGTTACTGGCTCACCTGGTTCGGCCTTGCTCTCATGCGTGTGCTGAGCTGGATGCCGCTGCCGCTGCTCGCGTTGCTGGGCCATGGCCTGGGATTGCTGCTCTATGCCTTGCATGCCAAGCGGCGGCATATCGTGCGGGTCAATCTTGAACTTTGCTTTCCTGACATGGGCCCGCGGGAGCGCGCGCGGCTGGCGCGCCGCCACTTCCGCGGCTTCGGCCAAGCGCTGCTCGATATTGGCATCGCGTGGTGGGGATCGGCGGCGCGGCTCCAGCGCCTGGTGCGTTTCCGCGGGCACGAGCATTACGAACAGGCGCTGCGCGAAAAACGAAACATCATTTTGCTGGTGCCACACTTTCTCGGGCTTGAATTCGGCGGCTTCCGCCTGTCCATCGATCGGCCGATGATCACGATATTCCGCCATCTGGCGAATGAACTGCTGAACCTTGCGATGGTGCGGGCGCGCACGCGTTTTCAGATGCGGCTCGTGGAACACATCAAGCCGCTGACGGCGCTGGTGCGGCAGGTGAAAACCGGCATCCCGCTTTATTATCTGCCGGACCAGGACGCCGGCCGGCGCCAGTCGGTGTTCGCGCCGTTTTTCGGTGTTCCCGCGTCGACGTTCTTTGTGCTGCCCCGGCTCGCCGGCATGACCGACGCCGTGGTGATTCCCTGTTACACGCGTCAGCGGTCCTGGGGCCGCGGGTATGAAATCGTGTTCCACCCGCCGCTAAAAGATTTCCCCACGGGCGATCCCGTGGCCGACACCACGCGCATGAATCAGGAAATCGAAAAATGCGTGATGGAGTCGGTGGAGCAATATTTTTGGGTGCACAAGCGGTTTAAGACGCGGCCGAAGGGCGAGAAGGATTTTTACGCAAAAGAAAGCACAACCTGAGCCCGCGGGTGGCCTGAGTTGACAATGTCCAATATTGAACATATTATGAAAATATGTTCATTTATGGATTTTGGGGTAAATCGTGAAAGCCGCCGTCAAGCAGGGTGACGAGGCACGGAAAGCCCAGGTGGCCCTGGATGCCTTTTTCCGGCTCGTGGATTTCTGGGGGCTCGACACGCAGCAGGCCATGACGCTGCTCGGCGTCACCTCGCGTTCCACGTACATGAGCTGGAAAGCCAAGACACCAGCGAAGCTATCACCTGACACGCTGGAAAGAATTTCCTATCTTCTGGGCATGCATAAAGCGCTGCGCATCCTGTTTTCCCGCGACGAGCAATCGGTCCGCGACTGGGTCAAAGCGCCAAACAGCAATCCGTTGTTTGGAAACAAATCGGCGCTTGATCGGATGTTGTCCGGCCGCGTGGCCGATCTCTATGAAGTTCGCCGATTCCTCGACGCTCAGCGGGGCGCATGGTGAAACGCGCGGGCCAGCCGCGCGCCGCGCGCATCGGTCCGGTGGAAACCCACCGGGTGATTGCCTCCGCTTACCCGCACGTGGATCTCTATGCCGACCTCGGCGTTCCCCCCGAAGATTGGGATATCCTGCATGAAATCGAGGGGCTGACGAACGCGCGGCTGCGCGATGAGCGCGGCGACATTCAAAGGGTGCCGTCAGCAGACCGGGTCCAAGGGGCTGGTGCGAGTTTCATCATGGCGCCGTTCGCGCGCCCTTACCCATCTAGATTCAGCGACGGCGGTTACGGAATTTACTACTGCGCCGCACGCGAGGAAACCGCAATCAGGGAAGTTGCCCACCACAGCACGCGCTTCATGGCCGAGACCAGGCGCCCACCGCAGACGCTGGTGTCCCGCGCCATCGCCGCGACCGTGGAAGGGCGCGGCTACAACCTGTTTCCTTTGAAGTCGAAATGGTTGCGTGACAACGATTACAGCCGTTGCCAGCAGTTTGGCCGCGAGGCGCGCGAGCAAGTCGACCTGCTGCGCTATGAAAGCGTGCGTGACCGCGGGCATGTGGCCTACGCGGTGTTCAGGCCGCGTTGTGTCCATAATGCCCGTCCGATACGTTTTATCGAAATGTACTGGGATGGGAAGGCCATCACGCATTGGAGCGCGGTGGGTGGGGATCTTTAAACCTGCATGCCTAGGTAAAAATGCCCGCTCAGTATTTCTGCACTACATAAACAATTTAAAACAGAGCCGAAAGGGTGGGCGGGATTTATGCTTCATTAAGCTGGATTATGCGAGCTTAAGTAACCCATTTAGTTCAATAAATTCGCCCTGCTGAATCGATTCCTCAACAACCCGGCTGATGAGTTCGCGCGCTGTGGCAGTTACTCTCTGGAAACCAAGCAATTCGAGACTTGCTGATAACGCATCATCTTTTCTAATCGAAAATGCAGAGTTAACAACTTGTTTTAAAGCGGCGCGAATTTCTTGCGGTGCTACCAGCTGTAAATTTCTAGACGCTGCGTCAAGGCTTGAACGATCACGCACTACAATTTCTGATGCATCAGGCCTCCATAGAAAATCTCCATTTTTCCTAATCGCGTCGCTTCGAATTGCTTTCTCAATACCTCTATTGAGAGCCAGTTGTATGCGACT
>CAYIQV010000085.1:0-6978 GCA_964365635.1 uncultured Acidiferrobacteraceae bacterium | reverse complement strand
CGGTGTTTGTAGTAGTCGGTCAACCCGCCAGCGACGATGGCCCGTGCCACGGCCTCGCAGCCGTGGCAGCACATCGGCTGGCGCACGCCGAGGATAGTGACGGCAAAATCGGCGTCGGCCGGTAGCGGCAGGCCGCAATGAAAACAGGTCATGGCACCATCCGGTTCTATAGGGGGGTGGTTGCGGCGGGTTTGGACATAGGCGGTCAAACAGACGCTGGCTCATTGGGGGTGGTACCCGTCGGGCCATTCTACATGATTAGGGCGGCGTGTTTTTTTGCAGCCGGGTTTAACCTCAGCGCGTTATGCCAGGATATCGCAAGCGGCATCTTGTTTAGCCGTTTCCTGGAGCAGAATCTGCTGAGCTGGATTCGCTCACCGGAAAATGCGGGCATACTCCCTGCCATGCCATCCATAATGGTTATTGCTGTCCTATCGGCTATTTGCCAACAAAAAATCTACTGTTTAGTTGATCTAGATCAATTCTTTTCGTCTTTAAGCCGCTGTCTTACAGTCTGTAAACAGTTATTGTTCTTCAGCCATGGCCCAGACGGAAACCGCCCCTACCGTGCGGTTCGGGGCCGGTAACAACCAGCAGCGAAGTAAAACCTTGTGCGAGAAGAAGGATTCTGTGCGCGTGCGGGCCTGACGTGCCCCACCTGGGGCAGGATTAGACGAGAGAAACCAGGCGGGCCATGAAGTTATCGGATGCGGATGTTGCCGTTCTCGCCAAAGAGATGGGTATCTGCGCGGCGGAAATCGCCAAGCGCAAGGCATTTTTGGAGTTCGATGAGAACGATGCCCGCCTGCTCAGGGAACTCCACGAGCATCTTCTAAATGAGGTGCAGCGCCGGTTCGTCGATGACTTTTATGTCCACCTTCTCGAGTTTGAAGAAACCCGCCGTTTTATTCCCAACGCCCGGTCGCTGGAACGTCTGAAGCAGACCCAGTCGACCTATTTCGACACCCTGACCGCGGGGAACTACGGAGAGGAGTATGTTCATGATCGGCTGCGGGTCGGGGTAGCACACGAACGTATCGGACTGGCTCCTCAATGGTATATCGGTTCCTACAACAAGTACCTCACCAGCCTGCTGCCCGAACTCTGGCGTCTCCTGCGCCACGATCCGCAAAAGTTTCTCGACACCTATCGTGCGCTGCAGAAGGCGGTACTGTTCGACATGGGGCTCGCCATAGACACATACATCCATGCCGACCGGCGCGCTATCCTCGGGCTCAAGAAATACGCCGAGGACATCATCGCCAGCCTCCCCGCGGGGTTGATCGTGTTCGACGATTCCTTGAGGGTGCGTAGCGTCAACCGCTCTTTCCGCGAACTGTTCGGCAGCGGGCGCCGGGAGGAACTCTCCGGGCTCGACATGGAGGCGATTCTACCCCTGCCCGGATTGCGGCAACAGGCGCAGGGGGTTTTGATGAGTGGTACGGCCGTGCACGGCATCGACGCGAAGCTGGGGGGAAAGTGCCTGCGTCTGGCCATCGCCGGGATACATTTCGCGGAAGAAGAAAATGACAAAAAGAAAAAGGATTGCTTGCTGGTGGTTGTCGAGGACGTGACCGAAGAACATATATTGCGCGATGAGGCGCGTGCGCATGAACAGCGTTTTCATGATCTGGTTCAGGGACTGGATGCCATTGTCTGGGAAGGAGAGGTGATCGACGGGGGTCTGCGCTTTGTCTTCGTCAGCCTTCGTGCCGAAGCGATTTTGGGTTATCCGGTTGAGCGCTGGCTCAATGACCCCGTTTTTTGGAAAGGTTGTCTCCACCCGGACGATATCCAGGCGGTCGATGACTTCCGCGACAGAATCCTCAATCGGGAATCCGACACGCTGGACGGTGTTCCTGGCTGGAAGGTTGAGTACCGGATGCGGGCGGCAGATGGACATGTCGTCTGGTTCCACAACCTTGCGCGCCGGGTGGCGGATCCCTCGGGGGTGCGGCTACGCGGCGTGATGATGGATATCACCGCGCGCAAGGAGATGGAATCGCGTCTCGCGCACTTGGCGAGCCACGACGCGCTTACCGGACTTCCCAACCGCAACCTGTTGAACGACCGCTTGGGTCAGGCGCTGGTGTACGCCACGCGCCATGGGCGCGCGGCGGGAGTGCTGTTTCTCGATCTCGATCGCTTCAAGACGATCAACGACAGCCTGGGCCACAGTGTCGGCGACCGTCTGCTGAAAGTCGTGGCCGATCGCTTGCTGAGCTGTGTGCGCGAGGGCGATACGGTGGCCCGGATTGGCGGCGACGAATTTGTCGTGCTTTTGGATGATATGGCGCAGCCGCAAGACGTCGCCCTGATTGCACAGAAAGTTCTCGCGAGTTTTGTCCAGCCGTTCCGCGTGGATGTTCAGGAGGCGGAAGGGGGCGTGCAGGAGTTCTTCTTCACCACCTCCATCGGTATCAGCCTGTATCCAGGCGACGGTGAGGATGCGCAGGCGTTGCTCAAGAATGCCGACACCGCCATGTATCGCGCCAAGAAGCAAGGCGGCAACAGTTATCGGTTCTTCACCGCGGAAATGGATCTCCGGGCCCGTAAGAGCCTCAGTCTGGAGCACGCCCTGCACGGCGCCTTGGAGCGGCAGGAGTTTGAACTGCACTACCAGCCCCAGATAGATATCGTCACCAAGAAGGTGATCGGGGTCGAGGCGCTGCTGCGTTGGAACCGGCCGGGGCAGGGTCTGATGGCCCCCGCCGATTTTACCCCGCTGCTGGAGGAGATCGGTCTCATCGTTCCGGTCGGTGCATGGGTGCTGCGCACCGCCTGTGCCCAGTACCAAACTTGGCGAAAAGCGGGCCTGCACGTGCCTCGGGCGGCAGTCAATCTTTCCGTGCGGCAGCTTCGTCACGAACGATTCGTGGACAGTGTGGTGGAAGCGCTCGCGGATACCGGGATGGAACCCGGCTGTCTGGAGTTTGAGGTCACCGAGAGTGCCGTGATGCAGCAGCTTGAAGCGAGCCTTGAGGCGCTTCGACGGGTGCGTGCGCTGGGTGTGCGGTTGTCCATGGACGATTTCGGCACGGGTTACTCTTCCTTGAGCCATCTGAAGCTGCTCCCCGTCGATACCGTGAAGATCGATCGGTCTTTTATCCGCGACGTACCCGCCGACGAAAACGACTCCGCCATCGTGCGGGCGGTAATCGCCCTGGCGCGAACACTGGGGCTTGACGTGATAGCCGAGGGCGTGGAGACGAAGGAACAGCTTGAGTTTTTGCGCACACATGGTTGCAACGCAATGCAGGGTTACCTCTTCAGCCATCCGTTGCCAGCCGAAATGCTTACCCGCTTCCTCGTGGATCAAAGGCAACATAGCTTATAAGGCGCGACGAGCTTTATTTTCGTCAAGGATAAGGTTCCATACAACGCGTCAGCCGGACCATTAGCCACAAAGTGGCCAATGGCCGGGGTTTGCGGCTGCCAGGGCAACCGCTGAATATTTGTGTATAATCGATAAATATTGCCCGGATTGATAACACCGGGGGAAAGTCCTGCCAGCCTGGCCAGTCACGAAACGTTCATGCCGCTACCTATTCCTCCCATTGACTCCGGTGATCTTCACGGCTTCAAGGTCGCCTGCAAGGACTGCAACCTGTTTCAGCTGTGCCTCCCCGTCGGTATCGGCGAGGCCGATCTGGCGTTGCTGGAGCGGATCATCAAGCGCCGCCGGGCGCTCAAGCGCGGCGAATATCTGTTCCGTTCGGGCGATCCATTCCTGTTTGTCTACGCCGTCAAATCCGGCTCCCTCAAAACCCACACGCCGATCAGCGACGGTTCCGATCAAGTGACCGGTTTTCATCTGCCGGGAGAGTTGCTTGGACTCGATGCCGTGAATACCGAGGTCCACCAATGCAGCGCCAGGGCGCTTGAAACTTCCAGTCTGTGCGAGCTGCCACTCAACCGTCTGGAAGAATTGGGGAGCGTGGTGACCAGCGTTCAGCGGCAGTTGCTGCGGATCATGAGCAAACAGATACTGCACGATCAGACCCTGCAAGTGCTGTTGTGCAAGAAAACCGCCGAGGAGCGCCTGGCCGCGTTTCTGCTGAGTCTGTCGAACCGCTACAAGCGCCGCGGTTTTTCCGCGCTGGAATACCACTTGAGCATGTCACGTCAGGATATTGCGAGCTATCTAGGCATGGCCGAAGAAACCATCAGCCGCCTGTTCAGTCGTTTTCAGGAGCAAGGTCTTATTAAGGTGTCCCGCAAACATGTGCAATTACTGGATTTGCCGCGTCTGACCGGGATGGTTGGTATGCCAGAACGGTTGGGTTGATCCGTTATCTTTGAAATATTGTCGCCGTATCCGCTGCATTAGTTCACCCCTATTCTTCTTTGTCGGGCGGCGTTTCTTGTTGCACACACCCTGTTGTCCTGACAAACGTGGATTTCTTTTTGTTGTTTAGTTGACATAGATCAACATTTTTTCAGAGGTTACTTGATCCAGGTCAAGTGGCCTTCCTGCAAAATAGTAAGAATCTCAACCTCGTTGGCGTCGGGATATTTATTAGGTTTCGGCACATGGTCATTCCAGAAAAATAGCCTGCGAGGAGGTTCATGATGTCCCTAGTAAGCACAGTGCCCGGGGTCGCCTGTCAGGATTGCAGCTTGTTTCAGCTGTGCCTGCCGATCGGCGTCGATCAGGCCGATCTCGCGCTGCTCGATCACATCATCAAGCGCCGCCGCCCGGTGAAGCGCGGCGGGCACCTGTATCGCGCCAGCGCCGCCTTCGAGTCGATCTACGCCGTCAAATCTGGCTCGTTCAAGACGTCGGCCTATACCGAGGAAGGACGCGAACAGGTTACCGCGCTGCATCTGCCGGGCGAGCTGCTGGGCATGGACGCGATCAACTCGGGCGCGTACTGCTGTTCCGCGGTGGCGCTGGAACGATCGAGCGTGTGCGAGATTCCGTTTGACCGGTTGGAGGAACTCGGCGCCCAGATACCGAGCCTGATGCGTCAGACGGTGCGCATCATGAGCAAGGAGATCCTGCGCGACAAGCGCACCATGCAGATCACCAAGAATGGCGCCCCGGGGCGGCTGGCGGCGTTTCTGCTGAGCCTGTCCGACCGCTTCCACGAGCGCGGCTTCGCGGCGCGGGAGTACCGTTTGAGCATGTCGCGCATCGACATCGGCAACTACCTCGGTCTCGCCGACGAGACGGTGAGCCGGCTGTTCACGCGTTTTCAGGGAGACGGCCTGCTCGCGGCCGATCGCCGGCATATCCGGCTGATCGACGTCCCGCGTCTGCAGGCGCTCGCCCGGGGTTTGAGCGAACACACATCATCGAAGGCCGCCGCCGTCGGCCTGAACTCCAAGGAGTATGCCGGTGCGGACACGTCGGAAGGAGAGAACCCCACGGGGTTGCTGGCATGGCACCCGATTTACCGCATCGGTGTCGATGTCATCGATCGGCAGCATCAGACACTCTTTGACATCGGCAATCGCTTCCACGACGCCTGGCAGCGGCACGCGCGCCGCGCCCTGCTGTGCCGGATCTTCGATGAATTGATCGAGTACACCGGCTATCACTTCGCCGAGGAGGAGCGGTTGATGCGGCGCATCCATTATCCGGCCTTGCCGCAGCACCGCTCGCATCACGGGGAGCTGGTGAATGTCGTGAAACAACACCGCGCGCGGCTCGAGGCCGGTGCGGCGGACGCCGAGCGGCAAGCGCTGGAGTTCATCAGGACGTGGCTACGCGCGCACGTGCTGGACGCCGACCGCGACATCGGCGTTTACCTCGCCAGCCGCGCGATTCGCGGCGCCGAATTGGAAAATCAGCCGCTTTCCTGACCAATGTCAGTGTCTGACGATGCCCGGACGCGGAGAATGCCCAACACGGAACAGGATCGGGTCGTGAATCGCGACCGGCCGGATTCCGGGTTATTAACTACTTCGCTATCTACAGAAGAGGGCACCATGCATACCGTATCTCGTACGCGACCCATCATGGGCGCATTGATCGCGCTCGGTCTTACCGCAGTCGCCGTTCCCGCACACGCGGTGCAAAAAGGCGACTGGCTGATCCGCGCCGGTCTTGGGCGCGTGGCGCCGAACAACTCGAGCAGCGGCTTTTCGGGCGCGCCTACCCTCAAGGTCGAGGATGTCAGCAACTCCACCAATCTTGCCATCAATTTCACTTACATGATGACCGACAACGTCGGCGTGGAATTGCTCGGCGCGCTGCCTTTCAAGCACGACATCTCGGTGACGGGGTTGGGCAAGGTGGTGGAGACGAAGCAGCTGCCGCCGACGCTCATACTTCTTTACAACTTTTCCCCGAAGTCCAATGTACGCCCGTACGCGGGCGCCGGGATCAATTACACCAAGTTTTTCGGTGAAAAGACCAAGGGCGCGCTGGCCGGGACAACCATCGATCTCAGCAGCTCGACCGGACTGGCGATCGAGGCGGGAATCGACGTGGATATCAACAAGGACTGGTACTTCAACGCCTCGCTGTGGAGCATAGACATCGATACCAAGGCGAGGTCGTCGCTCGTCGGGACGGCGGATGTCTCCATTGATCCCATGGTCCTGTTCATGGGAGTGGGCAAGCGGTTCTGAACGGGCACCACCGCGTCGACCGCTTCCGGCACGACAGCAGGAGACTTCACGCATGGCTCTGATTCGGCAATTGCTGGGCGACTGGGTGGGCCTCTTGTCGCTCATCACCATCGTCGCGGCGATCGGGATCATCGTCTATCTCATGGTGTATTTCCTGCGTCGCAGCAAGGAATGACGCACGCCAGGCGCTCGGTGCGGCAATGATATTCATAACGAGAGGAGATCCACGGTGACTCGCGCCGGCGCAACGACAGAACGGCGTCCCTTTCTGGGCCGCCATCTCATCGCTCGGCCATCCGCTCCGGCCTGCCTAGGTGCGCGCGGCAGAAACCGCCCCCACCTAGGCCAATTGCTCGGTTTTCATCTCGCATTAGCTTCGTGCCGGCATGAATACCGACG
>CAYIQV010000084.1:0-6981 GCA_964365635.1 uncultured Acidiferrobacteraceae bacterium | reverse complement strand
ACTTGTCGCTGGCCAGATGCTGTCCCACAAGAGCAGAGGTGGCAACGAGCAGCGCATTACCTGAATTCATCAGCGCCTGGCACAGGGACAACAGGAAAACATTCTTACGCATGTGCAGCGCGCTCATTGACATCACGTCAAATACCCGGGGTGCCCATGATAGCGGATTAGCGCCACAAAATAGTGAGGAACGTTGCGAAGGAAAGCAGCAAAGGTATGGAAAAAAACTGGCATCCCCAAGGGGATTTGTTCACCACGCTAGTGGGTTGCTTATTCCCTTTCGGGTCCTGAAGAAAGCCGCCTGAATGCCTCAAACCACGCACAGTTCCGCATGGAGGCCAAGTACAGCCAAATGCCAATCCAGCCACTCTGCATTCGTAAATGAGTGGGAAATTGCCAAGGACGGTGCTGTTCCAGCATTCTTGCGCGAGTTCTTCCCTTTGTTCTTGACTGCACACCGCCTTCCCCTTGATTACCCTCGAGTCCTTGCCTCTTATACCTTTTCAGGTATACTTGAAAAGTGACCGCACAACAAGAAAAGCCGCTCGTGTGGATAGGGAGCAGCAAGCGGGACCTGATGACGCTGCCGGTTCCCATCCGGAAGTTTTTCGGTCACGCCCTGGACTTTTCCCAGAGAGGCGACAAGCACGATGCGACCAAGGTTCTCAAGGGCTTTGGCAGCGCAGGAGTCCTGGAGATCATCGAGGATGGCCGCGGCGGCACCTACCGGGCCGGTTATACGGTCAAATTCAAGGAAGCGATATTCGTGCTGCACGTATTTCAGAAAAAGAGCAGGCATGGCGTTGCAACGCCCAAGCCGGACATTGACATCATCCACGAACGCCTGAAGGTCGTGGAACAACTGGTAAAGGAGATGCGCGATGCGTAAACGAATCGTTAAAGGTCTCGAAGTTGAGATGAGTTCCGGTAATGTCTTCGCCGATCTGGGTCTGCGAGGTGCGGAAAAACTGAAAATCAAATCTGGCTTGGTTATTCAGATTATCAAGGCCGTGCGTCGTCTTGGGCTATCGCAGGAAGAAGCAGGCCGGCGCATGGGATTGCCACAACCCAAGGTGTCGAGTCTGTTCCGCGGTGATTTCGCGAACGTATCCGAACGCAAGCTCATGGACTGCCTCAATCGGCTCGGCTACGACATCGAAATAAAGATAAAACCCGCCGCCAAGCGCGTCGGACATATAAAGCTTGCCGCGTAGTCAGTCGCCGTCGCGAAGTTCAATCGACCTGCCCGCGCCAGGAAATCCGAGACCTGAGCATTCAAGACGAACCGGCGAGATTGTAGCGGCAACATGAATCTACGTGAGCCTGGCACGCTTGAAAATCTATGAATCCAACCAAAACCGATAAGGCCGCCGCCCTGCGCCGCGCCATCATCCGTGTCTGGCCGGACTACTTCTCTTGGCCGGAAGCCCAGCGTGAACGACATCGGCTGCAAAGAAGCCGGGAAGATGATTTTCGCATCAGACAATCAGTGGTGCTGTCGCTGATCGGTCGTGACCTCCGATCAGATGATGAATTGGAAGCGCTGCTGGAATCCTTCGATGATGCCCAATATCTGTTGCTCAATAGCACGTTACTACCGTTACAAGGGATTGGCGCGGATGATTTTCATCTGAATGAAAGCCTGCCCGACGGCAAGACCCTGCTCGATTTCAAAACCCTGGGTGATTATGCCCGCGATGATCATCAATTTCAGGAGCAGGCACGCAAGCAGGACGATCCGAACTACGTCATCCGCCCGTACCGCGGCGATCTCCATCATAGCTGGGCGCGCTTACATGTCGATGGTGCGTTTTATTATGCCGATCTGCACACGCAGGCCGGCCATCTGAGCGATGCGCTGGACGAGCTCGGGTCGGATAGAATTCAAGCCCTTATTCCCCATGAATACGCCGACGGCCCCAATCACGGGAAACGGGAAGGCAAGGGCTTCATTTACGACAAACGCATCGATGCCCGTGGGCTGGAGGGACAACTGGAGGAGTTGCAACGCCGATATTACGCCTACATGAACAAACGTCATGAAGACCTGCTCGATTTATTCGACAAAACAGTCCGAAGACGCGTTTACCTGCGCGACCGAAGCCGTACGGACGATCCGCATATGGACTTCGTGTTCTCCGACAAGACAGTCCTCGATGCTGTGCGATTCCAGCATTTCATGAGCGACTGCCGTCTTCTCGCCGGAGACAATCACGAGATTGAAACCCAACTCGATCACGAACGCCGTGCGGCCCTCGCCTTTCTCAAGGAATCTCATCGCGACATCATGGCTAATTTCGATTCGACGGTCGTGACGTTGCACAAGAAGCGAAAAATCATTCTGGCGAACAGCAAACTGAAGGACCTGCTGTGAGCCCATCGCCTTGGCCCCCAAAATGCCGATCCCACTGCTCCATCCTCACGATTCGCCAGTAGCCGGTGAAGGGGCTCTTGCAAGCGCTCATGATGCCAGGTCGGCACGCCCCAGAAGCCAGCTCATTTCGTCCTGCACCCCGTAGCCTACCTGCGTGCGGTCACGAACCGCCTTCAGCCGCGTAATTGTTGTCCGTTGGATCGGCTCGGCAACGGCACCGAGCCGCTCGAGCGCGGCTTCGAACTGGCGCAGGAGCGCATTGAAATAACCCTCGTCCGCATAGCCGAGATCCATCGAAAACCCCGATGCCGTCTCGCACCAGAACACGTGCAATTCAAGCAAACCCTCGGGCTGGCCGATGGCCTTGCGGTACTCAGTGATCGCCTTTCTTGCCTCCGCCACTCGCACTGGTTTGTTCCAGTCTGGAAACAGCGCGTCGTGGATACGTTTCTTGTAAACGGCCAGTGAATCCATGCCGGGGGAGAAGCGTGCATGGAGAAAGGATTGGTTCGTCTTATTCAAGGCGTAGAGGTCCTGCACCAAGGCGAGGAGGCCAGCGCGATCGAACTCGGAAAGTCTGGTCTTGACTTCACCCCATACGGGCTGGGTCTTTGACCTTTTCTTCGTGGTCATGAACAATTGCCGGATGGTCCGGAATCAGTCACGGCCATCCTGTATTATGTTTGTAGGCGCTTCCTGCCACGTATAGCCGATTGCGCGGTATGCCTTGAGCCGTTTCTCGATCATCCGCCGCAGCATCGGCAGTTCGCTGTCGACGTAGTCATAGATGCGCACGTCGCTCTTTGCCGGGTGGTGACGGTGCAAGCGGCCGGTGTACTGCACGAGCGTCCCCTTCCAGGAAACTGGCATCGTGAGAAACTGTAACGCCAGCGGCAGCGTCGCCAGCGACTTATCGCTGGCCAGATGCTGTCCCACAAGAGCAGAGGTGGCAGCGAGCAGCGCGTTGCCTGAATTCATCAGCGCCTGGCATAGGGACAGCAGGAAAACATTCTTTCGCATGAGTACCGTGTTCGTGGATATCACATCAAATGTCCGTAGTGTCCATGATATCGGGCTGGCACCGAAAATATAGTGAGGAACGTCGCGAAGAAAATATCAAGGTGCGGAAAAACTGGCGTCCCCCAAGGGGATTCGAACCCCTATCGCCGCCGTATCATGGCAGTAACAGGCGCGATATATCAGACGGTTAGTGTGTTCTCGGTAAGGCCTTAGGTAATACCAGCAGCATTTAGGACGCCGTTTAATGCAGCACAAGCCGCGCACGCTCAACGCCGCTCTGGTCGACCACCCTCACCTCGGCATATTGATGTTTCTCTAATACCACAATCAAGCAAGGCTGAGTAATCACCTGAGCGGTAATTGCACCCCGTGCGGGCTCGTGCCAAGTGAGTGGAATCGTGACCACGTCGTGTTCCAGGCGAGCGCGTGTATGCGCAAGGCTTAGGCTGTAGCCGGCTGTGGAATGCAAACCCATGCTTATAACAAAGACACGTTCAGAGTTGAACGCGGCAGCCAAATCTCCTGGCATGAGAGCAGGCAGCAGTACGCCTAACTCTTTTCTTGAACCAAGCTCAACGACAGTCACACCCTTACTCTTTCCGCATTGAAGGCCAGACGTGAGGATACGCACATCCACCTCGCGCACGCGAACATCCACATCTTGTACCGCGCACGCTGCTGACACTAAGCAGAGAAGCAGCACGAGGATGCTGCGCATCATTGCGCCACTCGCTTGGCCAACGTGCGTGCATAACCGCGCTGTGATGGAACCTGCGTTGATTGCACGCCAATGGCAGGAACAAAGCCAGTGGCGAAGTCGATGCCCGTTAGATTGGATGTGCCGACATTAAGAATAGCGGGGAGGTCAATTGTAGGATAGGCACCACAGGCCTCGCCCGGATCACATATAAAGCCGTCATTATCGAGGTCGCTACCTGCAACCACATAGTAGCCTCCCACAGCGACACTGCCGATGCTGTAGTTATAAGTTCCGCCGCTGGCGGCGGTATCTTGATATGCGGTATTGCCAGTAGCTGGGTCGATAAGCATGATGTAATGAAACCCGGCGTTACCTGTGCCCGCAGTGCCCACCTGTACGGTGACAGGCACTGTGACAATGTTGGCACTACTGGTGAAGGTTATCTTGGCCGAGTACACACCTGCTCCGAGTCCCGAGTCGTTGACAGAAATGGAATAAGGTCCAAGCCCCGAGCCAGTTATCGTGAGCCACGCGGCGTTGTCCGTGGCAGTCACATTGCCAAGCGTCCCGCCGCCGCCGTTTGCGGCCGTAAGCGTCTGTGGCGTGCGTGCGGTGAAACCGAAATTGAGCGCCGTGGGCGTGACTGTGAGCACGGACGGTGGGGGGGAGCCACCAGCCAAGGCTTGGGCGCGCTGCACCGCCTTGAGCGCATCAATGAGTCCATGACCAAAGATGTCGTCGCGGCCGGGGTCGCCGAGGTCTTGGGTGATTGCGCCGCCAGCAAGTTCTAGGTCGAGTTGCGAAGGAGTAAGTCCTGGATGCACGGCCTTCATCAGAGCGACAACGCCCGCTATGTGTGGCGCGGCCATGGAAGTACCTTGGTAATATTGATAGGTAGTCGCGATGGCGCTGCTAGCGTCGGTGGCAAGCGTGCTCAGTATCCCATCCGGGTATCCGTCACCATTGAGATCGGACGATGCGTCCCCGCCGGGCGCGGCGACGTCTATCGCGGTGCCGATGTTCGAGTATGGCGCCTTCGCTGAGTTCAGGCCGACCGCGCTCACGGACACCACGCCATCGTACGAGGCGGGATATGACAACCGGCTCGTGTTCTCGTTGCCGGCGGCGGCGATGATGATGATGACGCCCTGGTTGCGGGCCGCGGTGTATACGTTCTGCTCGCTCTGGGAAAAAGCGCCGCCGGCTAAGCTCAAATTGATGATGTCGGCGCGCTGCACGGGCAGGGTACCCGAGTCATTCGGCAGGCCCGCAGCGTAGCGCACCGCCTGGATGATATCGTAACTCGTACCGCCCTGCGCCCCCAATACCCTGAGCGGCATGATGCGCGCGCCCCACGAGACTCCGGCAACTCCCATACCGTTGTTTGTGCTTGCGGCAACGGTGCCGGCCACATGTGTGCCGTGAAACGAACTCGACCCGGGTATGATGCCATCGCCAGGGTCATCGGCGTTCGGGTCTATACCGTTGCCGTCCCGGGCATTTGTCAGATTGGAGATGAAATCGTACCCTTGAATGAGTTGACCCGCGAGATCGGGGTGGCTCAAAACCACGCCGGTGTCAATTACGGCGACGATCACCTGCCCCGTAGCGGGTGTGCCGGTCGTGATGTCCCAGGCCTGCGGTAGCCGGATGAGCGGGTAGTGCCACTGGCGGGAATACATGACATCGTTTGGCACCAAGAGCGGCCGGTGAATGTAGTTAAGGTCGGCTTCTGCCACATCTGCCCGTGCACGCAGCGCCTGCACAGCACGGATAGTATCCGCCCTGTGCGTGTCCCGCTTGCTCGCTACCATACGCGCAAGCGTACCATCTCTATTCTTATCAGAAATGCCGAGCATGCGCAGCGCTTGTGCGCGTTGTGCCCCGCTTTCATGCCTCATCAACATGGGTCGGCCCGCATTGCCGGAAAGCGGCGTAAGGCCCACCGACGCCGCACGCGCAATGAGGGAATTTCCTCCGGAGGCAGTCTTCGCCGTTTCCTTGAAGCGTACTATGATCTCCCCCGGCACAAACTCAGCGTTTGTATTGAGCGGGGCAGCGGCTGGAGTTGTCGGCTGACCGATACTGAGAGTGTAGTTTGAATTGCCAGCATATGCCTCAACCAGCACGATATAGGTGCCAGCTGTTAGTGTAGTGACAGTCTCGGTGGGGCCTTGTCCAACTGAGAAATCGATCAGCGTTTGCCCGGAAGAATCAAACAGACCCAGATCGAAATCAAGCGTAGTGCTGCTTCCGCCAAGATGGTCACTGATGGAAAGGGTAATGACCTCGCTCCCCGCAAGCGTAACCCGGTAATAGTCGGTACCGTCTGCCGTGGACTGGAAGCGATCGCCCGATCGAGCCGTGGGGAGTGCGCTCGCGAACCCACCCACCGTTGCGGGGTTGGGCAGCGATTGCGCCTGCGTCGGCGAGTCGTTCGGGGCATAGCTCGCTTGTGGGTCGTTGACATCGCTGTCAGCGGCATTGAATGAGGGCGCTCTGAGGCGTGCCGCTCACCGAGATACTCGCAGGTGGTGGAGGTGGCGCTGAGGAGGCCCCGCCCCCTCCCCCACCCCCGCCACGACATGCCACGAGAGAAACGACCAAGGCGCACAGAAGTAAAAAGATCAATCTTTGAAGCGCCATTCGAATTATTTTTTTCATAGCCCCCTCCTGTGCTTTTTTGCCTCTGCCACCTGGGAGCATTCCAGGAGGCACTAACATTGTTATTAATTTCGTTATTCTCTTAGACCGCGCGCATGACATCTTGCGCTTCAGGGAAACAAAACACCATAAAGGGATAAACAGGGGAAAACCGGGGCCAACTCGCAAATTGGGGGGGGGGGGGGTTACCTAACGGTTAATTAGGCAACTGCATAACAGAAGT
>CAYIQV010000083.1:0-7047 GCA_964365635.1 uncultured Acidiferrobacteraceae bacterium | reverse complement strand
ATGGCGATCACCGCGCTCGTGATCGCCGCGTCGCCGGAGTCGGTTGTAAGGTCGCGCACGAAGGAGCGATCGATTTTGAGAACGCGGATGGGGAAGCGCTTGAGATAGCTTAGGGAGGAATAACCGGTGCCGAAATCATCGATGGTGATGCGGACGTCCATGGCGTCCAGTTCATTCAGCACCGCCGCCACCATCTCTTCTTGTTCGGCCAGAATGCTTTCGGTGATCTCCAGTTCCAGCCATTTGGGTTCAAGCCCCGTTTGTTGCAAGACTTGCGCTACGACTTTTGCCATGTTCTGGCGTTTGAACTGGAGCGTGGAGAGATTTACCGCTACCCGCATCGGTGGCAGGCCGGCGCGTTGCCAGGCAAGATTCTGGGCGCAGGCGCTGTGCAGAACCCATTCCCCCACCGGGACAATCAGTCCGGTTTCCTCCAGCAGCGGAATGAAGTCGGCGGGCGGGACAAGCCCCAGTTCCGGATGTTGCCAGCGCGCCAGGGCTTCCATGCCGGAGATGCGGCCGGTGTTAAGGCTCAACTTGGGCTGGTAGTGCAGGATGAATTCCTCCCGCTCCACAGCGCGGCGCAGTTGGGTTTCCAGCGTCAGACGTTTGGCCGCCTGTGCGTCCATGGCGGGCGAATAGAGATGAAAGTTGTTTTTCCCGCGGTCTTTAGCCCGGTGTATGGCAACGTCGGCGTGTTTCATCAGTGTCTGTGCGTCATCGCCGTCGCCGGGATAGAGGCTAATGCCGATGCTGGAGGTAATGAACAATTCCCGGCCATCGATCACGAAGGGCCGCCCCAGAACCTCGAGAACGGTTTGAGCAATCCGGGGGACGTCATGTTCGCTGGCCATGTCCACGAGCAGAATGGCGAATTCATCGCCGCCCAGACGCGCCACGGTGTCATCGTTGCGCACGACCCCGCCCAGGCGCTGCGCCACGGCCTTCAGTAGCAGATCGCCAGTGTCGTGGCCGAGCGTGTCGTTGATAACGCTGAAGCGGTCCAGATCGAGACAAAACACCGCCGCCGCCCGTTTGTGATAGCGTGCGCGGGCCAGGGCCTGGCCCAGCCGGTCGGTGATCAAAACCCGATTGGGCAGTCCGGTCAGATGATCGTGGTGGGCCAGATGTTGAAGGCGGTCTTCAGCCCGCTGGCGTTCGATCACGCGGCCAAGTTCCGTGCCGACGTGTTTCATGACATCGAGCAGTGGCCGGTTCGGCTCCGCCGTCTCAGTGGTGAAGAACTCCAATACCGCCGCGACTTTCGTTCCGGTCATCACCGGAAAGGCGAATCCCGCGCGCAGACCGCATTCGCCGGCCGTGGGCGCCCGAGGAAAGTTCGGGTCATTGGCGAGATCGGTAATCCAGGCGGGTGCGGCGCCGTGGGAAACCCTTCCGGGCAGTCCCACGCCGGAGCCGAAACGGGTCGCTTCCGTCACCCGCCGGAATATTTCGAAGCGTTGCGGATCGTCCAGATGCCATAGCGTCATGGAAACCAGCTCATCCGCGGTTTCGCTGTCGAAGATATAAGCGTGTCCGACCGGCCAGCGGACATGGGCGCATACGCGGTCCAGCGTGGTCTGGATGGCTTCTTCGGCCGTGGCGGATCGGTTCGCCACCGCCGTGATTTCCTGCAACATCTGCAAGAAGGCCGTTTTCTCGATTAACGCCGTCTCCGTCCGCTGGTGTTCGGACATTTCTTCCTGGAGGTTGCGGCAGGCGCTTTGCAGCGATCGGGCTTTTTCGCGCTGCCGCAGAAACATGAGGCCGATGAGATAGAAGAAAAGGAGGCCGAGCGCGGTGACGAAGACATAATAAGCGCGGGTTCCGCGTTCGATATCTTCGTGGATGGGTGTTTCGCCGGCGCCCAGTTGGTTCATGATGTTCAGGAAGCCGGCGTTAAGATCGACCAGATGGCTGGAGGTGTGTTTCAAGGCAGCGGGATAGCCTTCGCGCCGGGCTATCTCCCGGGCATGTTCGAAAAGATGGCGTTCGTCGGCGATCCAGCGTGCGTACATGACGGACAGATCGGCGACATTCCGGGAGAGTTCGGGATTGTACTGCGCCAACCGTTGGTAGCGGGCGAGGGCGGCGTCCGCCTTTTCCGCGGCCGGACGAAAATCACGCAGGGCGGAGTCGACATCCCTGGACTGAAACAGGCGAATTTCCGCCTGCTCGATTTCGAGAAACGGCCGTCTCAGTGAGTCCAGCTGCTGAATGGCCACGCGACCGCTTTCTCCCCGTTTGATTTCCGCGGGCAGATCGAGAAGGAACAGCAGCACGACAAAAACCAGACAGCCCAGAAGGGCCGTAACCCAGAGACGGTGCTGGTTTTCCATGGTCAGTCTCTCCATGTTTATTCCTCTATAGACTATAGGCACACAAAGCCTCCGGGGTTGCACAGAATGTGCCAATGGGAGCGGTGTTTGTGGATAACGGCCTGATTAAAAGAGATTTTCCGAAGAAAAAATTAAAGTGCGTTTATGTTCGATGGAGGGCGTCAAAAATCAGGCGGATTTCGTGGGGTGGTTGGATCAGCCCCGCCCCGCAAGTGCCTGCAACAGCCGCCAGTTCCTGAGACGGTCGTCCTGCGTCTTGAGCAATTCCGCTGACGGAATGCCGTCCTTGTCGAAGTGCTTGGCGAAGCGGCCTTCGCTGCGGGCGAATTTCACAAAGTCGTGGCGAGGTTTTATCAGGTTGCCAGGGCGGCTGGCGCGTGGGCCGTTCCTGCGCCGCCGGCGCTTGTGTGTCCCTGCGCATCGCCGGTGAGCAGGCATTCCAGGAGGTCACGGACCTTGCGGATTTCCGCGCCGAAAGGCAGGGATTCCGAGCCGCGGAAAAACAGTCCTTGCTGGATGTTTCCGCGCTGCGCCGCCGCCAGCTGGGTTTCGATGCAGAATTGGCCGGCGGCCGGATTGCCGTCCTTGAAGCCGCAGTGCGCCAGGCATTCGAGCTGGCTCGGGCATTGGGCGCAGCCGGGACTCGCCTTGGCCCGGAGTTTCTCTTCCTTCGCGAGGTAATTTTTCAACCACGGCGTCAGCACCGCGCGCGCCGGCAGGCCGGCGGCGCTCATGAAGGTGACGATGTCTTGCGGTCTGGCTTCCGCCAGCACTTTCTTGAAATTGGGATGTGCATCGCATTCCTCGGTGACGGCAAACGGCGTGCCGATCTGCGCGCCGGAGGCGCCCATGTCAAAAAGTTCACGCAGTTTCTGGAACGAGTTGATACCGCCGGCGGGAATCAGTGGAATGCTCCCAAGCGCGATCCCCAGTTCCTTGAACACCTTTTGAATTTCATCAAGCACGCGCTTGAAATCGAATTTGGGATCGCTGACTTCTTCGAGCCGTGTCGCGCCGAGATGGCCGCCGGCATAACGCGGATGTTCGATGACGATGGCGTCCGGCAGCCGACCCTTGCGCATCCATTTCTTCAACACCGCGCGCACGCCGCGTTCTTCCGACAGAATCGGAATCAGGGCCACGTCTTTGAATTTCTCGGTCAGGTCCGGCAGATCGAAAGGCAGACCCGCACCCACAATGATGGCGTTCGCCTTGCTTTTGCATGCCTGGATCACCAGCTCCGCATAGTTGGAAAGTGCGCGCATCACGTTCACGGCGACGAAACCGTCCGGCGCGATCTCATGCGCGGCGCGAATCTCGCGATCCAGCGCCTCGATATTGGCGGCGCTGTGTTCTTTCGGGTCATGGCATTTGCGCAAGCGCTGCATGATGTCCGGATGGAGTCTTCGCAGATCCACACTGGCGATGGTGCCGATCGCGCCTTCTTTGGCGACCGCGCCCGCGAGCCGGTGCGCGGAAATACCGACGCCCATGCCGCCCTGAATGATGGGAAGCAACTGGCGCCCACGGATCGTGAGCAGGGGGAAAGAGGTACGGATCATGGTTGGGCCTAGCGAAGTAAGCTAGCCTATTTCGCGGGAAAGAGTCTTGACCAAGGTCAAACTCGTCACCGCGGCGGGATGAAATCGCTAGACAATAAAAGGCAGTACCTGTCGGGTCAGCGCGACCAGAACAATGTAGAGGAATATCGCGATCGCGCCGAGCCAGGCGGCGACACGGATTTTTTTGGTCCTGCCGTATTTCAGGCCAATGGCGCCAACCACGATGTAGGCGAGCAGCGCCAGCACTTTCGCCGTGAGCCAGCCGTGTACAAAGGGGTATTGCTGAATCTGAACGGCGAGGGCAATCGCGGAGGCGAGCAACATCGTGTCGATGATATGCGGCGCTACCTTGACCCATTTTTTTTGAAGCCAGAATGATTCGCGCATCATCCACAGGCCGCGGATGAAATAGCCGCTGCCGGAAAGCACGGCGCAGCCGATGTGGACGTATTTAAGCCAAGTCATTGCCGTCCGTCCGTCGTTAGCCCGGGTTTTGATCCAGGCGCGGGCGCAGATACATGGGCGCGTAGAGCCAAGCCCACAACAGGAACGAGACAAGCCAGGCTGAAGCTGCCAGGACGTTGAGGACGTTGCCCGGAGTTCCGGGGACAAATTCGGCGACGATGCGCATGACGGCGGCAATATTAACACCGAACAGCACGCGCCAGGTCAGGTCGTTGGCCTCCAGCGCACGGCCGGAATGGCCAAGGGTTACGCGCGAAGCCATGGCCACGACCATGCCGGTGATGAAACCGATGCCCAGTGCGTGCAGCGGCGCGCGCCCGAGAAGGTCCGTGCCGGTCACGAGCAGGGCGAGGCTTTGCACGGTGTAGAGCGTCATGCCGATGCCGAGCCAGAGGAAGGCAATGTGCAGCATGGCCAGCAGGCGCGCGTGGAAGCTGCGGCGGAACTGCCAGACCCAGGAGTGATGCAGCGCGGCCGCGGCGAGCGGCGCGTCGGCGAGAAAGCGCCAGGCGGACAGCCCGCTGACTTCGAGCAGCACATGCGCGGCCGCGCACACGATCATCAGCGGCAGGCCCCAGGAAGGGCGCACCATGATGTAGTTGATGAGCGCGCTCTGACTGAAGAAGGGAATCATGCGATGGCCGACCGTGAACACCACCGGCAGGAGAAACAACCACAGCCCCAGTTCGCGCGCGAGCTGAAACGCCAGGCCGGAACTGGCCACGATGCCATACAGGAAACACAGGATGCCCAGCATGGCCGCCAGCAGGGCGAAATTGAGCAGCCTTTCGTGCGGGCCGCGATTCCGTGCCTGGCGATAGACTGCGAGTAATGAATAAAGCACTACTGCCCAGCCGACCAGTTGCACGGCGAGCGCCAGCATCAGCAGCATGTGGGAGATAAAGAGCCCGACGTAGAACAACAGCATCCCGCCCGAGAGCAAAACAAAACTCGCGACATACTGCGCGCCGGGCACGACCGGCCCACCCATCCAGCGCGGGTACACCGTGAGCAGAAATCCGAAGATGAAAAACGGAAACACGCCGTAGAGCATGAGGAAGGCGTGCACGGAGGTGGAGGGCAACACCAGTGACAGTGGCGGCCACTCTGGCGTCGTGCGCCCCAGCAGTTCCGCCAGCCAGAACAGCATGACCAGCAGCAGTTGAATCGCCCCGGCGAGAAACATGACCCGATGCGGGGCAGCGGTAAACACTTGCCAGCGGCGCGGTTCGGTTACCGGTGAAGAGTCTATGAGGGACATAATCCGTTGATCCTGTGGGGAGGCGGAGTTGTAACAGTAGTGCCGCGGAGGGGGCATTGATGCATATCAAAGGTTGCATCCCGCCACAAAGCTAACCCGGCGAATTTCGTTGCCATCTGGGTATCCGGAGCATGACCGTCATGGTCTAATCTACAATAATATAGAGGGTGTACGAAGTTGTCCCAGGGAGCGGGGTAATGGCAAAGAAAAAGACAACCAAGCCAAAAACGCCTCCGCGACGCTCGCCGAGGCGGTCCGCAGGGCGCGTACGCTCTGCCGATCTGTTGCGCCGCATCGCCGTGGGCGTGTCGGCTGCTGACGGGGGAAACGTCCTCGACTCCCTGATTCAGTACCTGACGAAAACCTTGAGCATGGATTACGCTTTCGTCGGTGAGGTGGTGCGCGACAAGGGAACAGACGTCATCAATGTCCTGAGCGCGACTTTCGCCGGCCGGATTGCCGATAACCCCAGCTGCCCCATTCTCAATACCCCTTGTCGCGAGGTCGTGAAACGGAATCTTTGCGTCTATCCCCAGGGGGTGCGGAAACTGTTTCCGAAATCGCGCGAGCTCGCCGATCTGGAAGCTGAGTGTTATGCCGGTGTGCCCCTGTTCGGGTCGGCCGGCCAACTGCTGGGCGTGCTGGCGGTCATGGATCGCAAGCCGCTGCGCCACCGCACCATGGTCGAATTACTGCTGCAGATCTTTGCGGTGCGTGCGGCGGCCGAGCTGGAGCGCCGGCGCGTTTCTCAGGCGCTGGAAGAAAGCCACCGAACCCTGTCCACGCTCATGGGCAATCTCCCCGGCATGGTTTACCGCTGCCGCAACGACAAGGACTGGACCCTGGAGTTCGCGAGCGAGGGCTGCCTGGACCTCACGGGCTATCCCCGGGAGGACCTGACGGGTAACCGCCAGATCGCCTACGCGCAGCTGATCCGTGCGGAAGATCAGGAGACCGTCTGGAGCGGCGTGCAGGAGGCGCTGCGCGAAAACCGTCCGTTCCAGTTGACGTATCGCATCACGACGGCGAAGGGCGAGGAGAAATGGGTCTGGGAGCAGGGCCGCGGCATTTACTCTCCCTCCGGCGAATTGCTCGCGCTCGAAGGCTTCATCACCGACATCACCGCGCGCAAGCGGGCGGAATTGGCGCTCGTGCAGTCCGAGGAAAGGTTTCGGAAGGTTTATGAGGCAAGCGCCACCGCGATCTGCATCTCGCGTGTGAAGGATGGCCAGATCCTGGACGTGAACCCGGCCTGGGTGCGTACCACCGGTTGGGGTCGTGACGAGGCCGCGGGTCGCACGACTTCCGACCTTCAGCTTTGGTTAAACCCGGGTGAGCGGGAAGCCCTGCTCCAAAGAGTGCATCAGCAGGGCTCACTGCAGGATGTGGATTGGCAGTTCCGCACGAAGTCCGGCGCGAT
>CAYIQV010000082.1:0-7062 GCA_964365635.1 uncultured Acidiferrobacteraceae bacterium | reverse complement strand
GTCACGGCCGACGATGGCGCACTCGGGGACCAGTACCTACGGGCCTTCCAGGACAATGAGAAGACCATCCCCACCATCCTGACCACGTCCCAAAAGCTTTCCACCGGTGTGGATGCCCGCAACATCCGCAACATCGTGCTGCTGCGCCCGATCAATTCGATGATCGAGTTCAAGCAGATCATCGGGCGCGGCACGCGGCTCTACGACGGCAAGGACCACTTCACCATCTACGACTTCGTGAAGGCGCACCACCACTTCAGCGACCCGGAGTGGGATGGCGAGCCGATTGACAACACCACGAAACCATCCGAATCGACGGGCACCGAGAAGGGTTTCCCCGAGGCCAAGGAAACAAGGCCCGAATACACAGCAAAGAAGGCGAAGGTCCGCGTCAAACTTGCCGATGGGAAAGCCCGCATCATCCAGCACATGATGGTCACGAGCTTCTGGCATCCCGATGGCACACCGATGTCGGCCCAGCAGTTCCTGGAAATGCTCTTCGGAAAATTGCCAGAGTTTTTCAAGAATGAAGTCGAACTGCGCGCCCTCTGGAGCGCCCCGGATACGCGTGCCAGGCTTCTTCAAGGACTCGCTGAAAAAGGCTTTGGAAAGGAACAGATGGCCGAGATGCAAAAGGTCATCGACGCCGAGAAGAGTGATCTCTTCGACGTGCTGGCGCATGTGGCTTACGCGCTACCCACACTCACGCGCGAAGAACGGGCCGCGAAGGCCAAGGTGGAAATCAGCACCCACTTCAACAGTAAGCAGCAGGTCTTCCTCGGTTTCGTACTGTCCCATTACGTGAGCGTCGGCGTGGAAGAACTCGACCAGAACAAGCTGACCCCGCTGCTCCGGCTCAAGTACCACGACTCCATCGCCGACGCCGTAGCCGACCTCGGTAAACCGGATGAGATCGGGAATATTTTTTCCGGCTTCCAGAAATATCTGTACCAGCAGCAAACCGCGGCATGACAGACATCAGCCCGTAGCAATGGTGCGTGGGACGCACCCTACATTTTTGAATTAACCAGAAAGTAGCCCGCATGCAGCGAAGCGAAATGCGGGGGCATTTTGTTCCCCGGATTCCATTTCATTCCATCCGGGCTACCCGGCTGAGCGCCGATTGAAAGAAAACTCCACTTTGCGGTCGCGTCCAGTCTCGTGTGCTCAGCCTGCGAAGCGCACCAAATAGGCCGACGGTGCGCAACACTTCGCTTTTGCGCACCCTACAGAATAATTTTCAAATTTCATTTCGTTAAGCACATTCCGCCAAAAAAAAACCGCCCAATGGGCGGTTTTTTGTTTAAGAACACCATTATCTTCACGACAAATCGACAACGCTTTCGAGCGATCCGGATTCACCCATGTTGTCGCTCCAGCTCACCTTGACCTTGTCGCCGTTCTTCGCGTTCTTGAGACGGAAACTCATCAGGGGATCTTCGGACATGCCGGTGCCCACACTCATGGTGACTACCACCTTGCCGTTGTGTTCCACCGTCACCTTCTGAATAAAGTGCGGCGGAATTTTCTGTTTGGTGTCCTTGTCGGTGCGCAGTCCGGTTTCCATCGGGTGGGTAATCAATACCTGCAACTCCGGAAATCCATCCTGCATGCGGGTGCGCAGCTTCATTTTTCTGACTTCAGCCATGATTCAATTCCTCATCTCTTGTAAATTGATCGTGCCGGGTATCAACCCCCACACCCACCCGCCGTCACCTTGATGTTCTGCTTGGCGGAGTACAGCTTGCCGCCGGACTTGACGATGACGTAGACGTCCGAGGTCTGGGCCATCTTCATGCGGGCGGAGAGGTAGGGCTCGGCACCGGTGAAGCTGGCCTGGGCCAGAAGCGGGCTCGGGTTCTTTTCCACCAGGATGGCCATGCTCTCGACGTTCGGCAGATCGGCGGTCACCTGGATCTGGACCTGGGCGCTGTTCTCGGCCTGGGCCGGGGCCTTGAGCTTGATCGAGGCCGACGGGGTATGGACCGAAGTGCCATAGAGCGCCTGGATGGCCTCTTCGAGCTTCTTGGCGCCAAAGGCTTCTTTGGGCCATTCGGCGGCTTGCACCCGGCGGGGAACCAGCAAGCCTGACGAGGCCGCCAGCACCAGGGCGCCTCCGGCCAGGGTGCCTTTCAGGAATGTACGGCGGGGAGTGTGGGTCACGGGAATCTCCAAGTATTCGGGAAACAGGTTTCAGTATACCAAACTACTTACGCTTCCAAGATATGGCATATTGTCACATACCTCCCGAGGGAATTTGCCAGCGTCTCAGGCGGGAATCAGAGGCCGGTGAATCAAGGAGCCTCTTAATTTATGAGTTTTTGACGCTAAGCCGCAAAGACGCAAAGAATATTTGTGTTTGTTTCTCACGCTTTTCTTTGCGCCTTCGCGTCTTTGCGTCAAGTAATCATTAATCAGATTTCCTTATTAAATGGTACAGCGCCGGCAAACACAGCAATGTCACCGGCAACATCGCCACAAGACCAATGACAACCACCATGGCTATCTGCTGCAAAAACTCCGCGCCGGCAACGAACCCGAATGCGAGCGGCAGCATCCCCGCCAGGGGAGCCAGGATCATAGTCATCAACAGGCGGAACCGCCGCTTCGCGGCCTCCATGATCTCCTTGTTTGCCGGTTGCCCCGGAGGGCGCCGCGCCTCCACATACTCCACAAAGACAAAACCGCAATAGCTGGCAAATCCCGTCAGCAGGGTGAAGCCCAACCACACCGGCAAGGACAATGGCAAACCAGAAGCCAGGAAACCAAGGCCCGCTCCCATGAGTGCCGTAAGTGTGCTCAGCAGGATCAGCACCGGATTACGCCAAGACCGGTAATGCGCCAGCAGTACAGCGAAGACAAAGAGCAGCGCCAGCCCAAGTCTTGTCAGGCTATTGGCTCTGATAGTCTCCAGGGTATTTCCCGCGCCACGGAAATAAATTTTGTACCCGGCAGGCAACTTGTAATCGGCCAGAATATTCTGTATCCGCCGCATCACCTCGCCGGGAGACGCCGTGGGATCGACTCCCACCGACACCTCCACGATGGGCCGCTGATCGATGCGCCGGATTTTTGCTGGCACATGCACCGGCGCCAGACTCGCCACATCGCGCAAATATACCGCCGGGCGCTCCTTGAGTTCACCAAGCAGCAGGAGACGGCCCAAGGCTTCGCTGTTGGTCTCCTCCACCGGGAGGCGCAGGCGGATTTCGTAACGACGGTCGCTGTCGCGGAAATTGCCCACGATAATTCCGGAAGCCGCGATGCCCATGGCCCTGCCGATGTCCGTCATGTCGATGCCCAGCTCGTGCGCGCGCTCCTCGTCCATGCGAACGGAAAATTCTTCGCGCATGGTCTTGGCGGAATGCCGCAAGTGGCGCACGCCGGGGACGGATTTTATCCGCTTCACCAACGCGTCGCCGATGGTGGCCAATTGATCCTGATCCGTTCCCTCGACAATCAGGCGGATACCCGATCTCCCGGGAAGAATATCCGTCGCATGGGTGCTCACCTCCATTCCGGGCAGCATCGTTTTCTCGGCCAGAGTCTGGAATTTTCCAGCCCAGACCCGGCTGTGGCCGGCATGCCGCGCCGCTGGCGCAAGCTGCACGGCAATGAACACATGCAACGACTCGTTTTCGACCGTGGTCACGTAACTGTCAACGCCCCCCTGTTGCCGGATCATCTCTTCCAGCTGGCGCAATTTTCCGTCAAAGGTTTCGGCAGACAGCGGAGCAACTGAAGTAACCTCAACCACGATGCGCCCGTCATCCATGCCGGGCGGAACATTTTCCTGCCTGGCTGTCAAAACCGCCGCCACCGCGATAAACAACAGAAAACTCGTCGCCGCGATCCCAACCGGATACCGGAGGATTCCGCTGACCAGACGGCCATAGGCATGACGCACGCTGGCCAACATGCGTCTGGCCCGTTCATGCCACGGTTCCCTGTCCGAGCGCCGCGAACGCGGGGCCAGCGCCGGTACCAGCGCCAACGCCGCCAACAGCGATACCAGAAAAGCGGTAAAGAAAGAAAAGATTAATGGCCGCGTGGATGAAGTCGCCTCGCCCGCGGCCAGCAACAGCGGCAACAGCGACGCCAACACACAGAGGCTGCCCACGATGGCGGGCGAATAGCTTCCTGTCGAAACCACGTCCGGATGCGCGAGGGTCAGGCCCCTTTCCTCAAAAAGATAGATTGTGTTAACACTGAACAGGCCCACTCCCAGAACCAGGCCACCAAGGGTCATGTGATTCAGCGAATACCCGGTCACAGCCAGGATCGCAAATGCTGCCTGCACGGAAACCAGGATGACCAGCAGGGAAGTCAGGGCACGGCGCGAGCTCCCGGACAGCAGGTAGGTCAGCAGCACGACCAGCAGCGCTCCGATTGCCAACGCGAGCGCCGATTGTCTCAATGATTTGCCGGTATGGGGCGGCCGGTCTGCAAAGGAATGAATCGTCACGCCTTCGGGGATCAGGCTGTTCGCCCGCATCCAGTCGACATGCGCCCGGACACGACCGCTGATTTCCGAGGCATCCACGCCGCGTTGCGCACCAACCGCTACCTTGATGCCCTCGACGCCATTGAAACGAACCCGTGTGCGCGCACCCTCCTCGCCGGGTACGATTCTGGCCACTTCCGACAGCGAGATGCTTTCTCCGCCGGGCAGGGAAACCGGCAACGCACCGACGGCCGACACGCTACCGGGGCGCAGTGGCGTACGTGCGGCGGGCTTGCGCGACTTAGGTAGCATGACAATGGGTGCACGCTCGGCGCTGTTGCCCTTCTTGATGGCCCGGACCAGATCACCAAAAGACAGACCGAATCCCGCGAGACGCCGCTGGTCTGGCTGAACCAGAACCTCATGGATAACGCCGCCTTCCATTTCCACGGTCGACACGCCCGAAAGGTCGAGAAACTGTTTTGTGAGCGTGGCATCGATCCAGTCACGCAAGGCCGACAAATCGAGGGTCGTGGACGTGATGACAAACTGCATCGCTTTGGAGGAGGTATCGGGTTGCAGGATGACCGGGGGATCGATATCCGGCAAGGAAGACTTCATGCCCTCCAGACGACTGCTGATGTCACGCATTCTTGTTTCGGCATCCGCGTCGCGCGCGAAGCGCAGGTCGATCTCGGTGTTGCCGGTCGTGGTGGCCGATTCCACCGAGACCACACCGTTGACCTTTGCCAGATCTTCTTCCAGCCGTTGCGTAATCTTTTCTTCCAGGACAGAGGCCGGCAAACCCGGGGCCGCTACCTGCACCCGCCAGAGCGGGACATCGCGGTGCGGAAGGAACTCGGTTTTCAGGGAGCCAAGCGCAACCACGCCGAGCAATATAATGCCGAGCGCAATAACGTTCAGGCTTGAGCGGTGGCGGACAGGCCAGGATGTGGGAGCGCCCCTGGACGAGCGCTGCGTTTCCATCAATCCGGCACGCGTATTGATAACAACAGGGGTTCGAGCTCGGTCAGCGCCTGCTGGTAGACCGGCCGTTTGAAACTGATGATCTGCTCCAGCGCGCTCCAGTATTCGATCCAGCGCCACTCGTCGAACTCGGGTTTATCGCAGGCGTCGAGGCACACGTCTTCATCGCGGCCGGTCAGGCGCAGCAAAAACCAGATCTGCTTTTGCCCCCGAAAACCGGTGGTGGGCGTGCGCCGGCGGAAATCCTCCGGAATATCGTAATGCAACCAGTCGCGCGTCCGGCCCAGAATCTCGACATGCGGCGGATGGAGTCCCACTTCCTCATGCAACTCACGGAACATGGCGGCCTCCAGGTCCTCCTGCTGCCGCACGCCTCCCTGAGGAAACTGCCAGCCATCCTGCCCGCAACGCCGCGCCCAGAAAACCTGGTTGGCACGGTTGCACAAGATGATGCCCACATTGGGCCGGTAGCCATGTTCGTCTATCATTACAACCTGCCAAGCCGGTATCGGACACAAAACATTAAGTTATGATGATTTTTCCACGAAGCCGCTGTAACAGCAATGAGGTTGTCTGGCGCTGGTTAACCGGGAACCGAAACGCCTTAAGCCGAATTCCATGGCTGACTCTTACTATTATGATGTCCGTTCTGTCCCTGAACGGCTGTGCCACCGCCCCCTCCACACCGGCCAATGTCATCCTCGAGGCGGCACACAATAACGGCTTTGCCCTCGCCTTTGACAGCCGCTCCGAGACACTGGCCTCGGGCGGTTCGGAAGGTCAGATACGCTTGTGGCAACTACCGAACGGCCAACCGCTGTCTGACTGGAAAGCGCACACCGGCTCCATCGAGGGGCTGCAGTTCCTGAACCGGGACAAAGCGTTGATTTCCGCAGGCTACGATGGTGTTCTTGCCCTCTGGACCCGCGATGGAAAAATGCTCGTCAAACAGACCGCCGCCGCGCCGTTTACCAGCATGGCCATGAGTGAAGCAGATGGACTGATCATCACCGGCCATGACGATGGGCATGTACGCACCTGGCGTCTGGCGGATCTGACGCTCGTCAACGATCTGCCGCTGCACGACAGCCAGGTGCGTGCTGTCGCCTGGCGCCCGGCGAGCGGGCAATTTGCCTCCAGCGGGACCGATGGCCGCGTCTATTACTGGCATCAGAATGAAAAGCCTCGTGCCCTGCCCTCTCCGCCCACGGATGCGCGCGGTGTCGTTTTTTCCCCCGACGGAAAATGGCTGATGGGGGGAGGCTGGTTCAAGCTGTTCCGCTGGCGACTCGACGACGGCACGCTCGACGTTCTGCCCACGGAACATCACGGCATCATCAAGTCCATCGACTACAGCCAGGACGGCAAGACGCTCGCCAGCATCAGCCGTCAGACCGACAGCTCGGTGTATTTTCTCGATCCGCAGAGCGGCAAAGTAACCCGGCGTTTCCAGCCGCATGAGTTGTGCGGCACGTTCATCCGGCTCTCGCCCGACGGCAATTACCTGGCCACCACTTCCGATGATGGCAGCGTGCGCATCTGGAACCTGCGTCATCCCCTGCCGGAGCGGTCGTTTTATTTCGACAAGAAGTGAAAAGATATCCGATCCACCTTACACTTCCTTCCCCATG
>CAYIQV010000081.1:0-7072 GCA_964365635.1 uncultured Acidiferrobacteraceae bacterium | reverse complement strand
GGATTCTGGGCGGCATCTCCACCGGACAGGACGTGGTGGTCAGCATTGCGCTGAAGCCGACATCGAGCATCCGTCTTCCCGGGCGCACGGTGAACGTGAACGGCGAGGCGGCGGAGGTGATCACGACCGGCCGTCACGATCCCTGCGTCGGCATTCGCGCCACACCCATTGCCGAGGCCATGCTGGCCATCGTGCTCATGGATCACGCGCTGCGCCACCGCGGCCAGAACATGGATGTGAAAAGCCGTACCCCCGTTATTCCCGGAAGCACGTAAACACCTCCAATAAATGGATGCCACCAAGACACTCGACCCTCACCCCAACCCTCCCCCTGGAAGGGGGAGGGAGAGGGAGGGGGTGCGGGTGCGGTGTTCTTCATTGTTCGGTACTGAAAGTTTTTTCAGCACCACGTGAGTCTCACGCTAATCAACCCGGAACGGATCGGTAAATCGGTCCTTGGCCTCTTTGGTTACGTGCAGGGCATCTATGAGCTGCTGAGCTACAGCATCAAGAGCCTCGGCCTGCTCGCCAAGGCTCCCATCCGCCAGGTTTTCAAGAAACAGATTTATTTCACCGGCATCGAGGCGCTCGCGCCGATCACCGCCATTGCCACGCTTTCCGGCATCGTCATCACCACGCAGATCACGAGCCTCGCCGGGCATGATATCGGCCTGACCGCGAAGATCATGCTTTGGGTGGTGGTGCGTGAGTTGGGCCCGTTGCTGACCGCGATTGTCATCATCGCACGCAGCAGTTCGGCGACCGCCTCGGAACTCGCCACCATGAAAATCCGCGGCGAGATCGACAGCCTCCGAATGATGGGCATTCATCCGGGCGACTATCTCGTGCTCCCGCGCATCGCCGGCATCACGCTGTCCGTCATCACGGTGACTTTCTATTTTCAGATGACCGCCATTGTCATGGGCTACGCCTTTGCCTCGCTCGTCGGTTACCTGCCGTTCATAAAAAGTCTGGCTGGCATCGTTTCCATCCTGAGCATGAAGGAAGTGCTCGCGTCGCTCACCAAGGCGGTGGTGTTCGGTCTCGTCATCTCCACGACCTCCTGTTATTTCGGTTTGCGGGCGCGCATCTCGCCCACGGCCGTGCCGCAGGCGGCGACCGGCGCGGTGATGCGTAATCTGCTGACGGTTTTTGTGCTGGACGGAATCCTGACCTATGCCTTCTTCGTTTAGCAGGGCGTCGAGAATGTCGGCTTCAATGTTCCCTCTCCCCTTGCGGGAGAGGGACAGGGTGAGGGGGACAGAAAGACTGTTTGCCCAATCATGCTGTTACTCATTGAGGATGGATGTATCACCCTCACCCCAGCCCTCTCCCATCAAGGGAGAGGGAGATTTTCTGCACCCTGCTGGTGGATACCACATCACATGATCCGCTTCGATCGCGTCAGCGCGGGAACTCTCCGGGCGGTGTCGTTCGAAATAGCCAGCGGCACGAGCGCCAAAATTCTGTCTTCCTCCGCAGACCAGATGAGCGAGTTGTTTGCTGTCTGTTCCGGGGTGCGGCGGCCGGATACCGGTCATGTATATATGGTGGATAACGATATCTATGCCCTGCCACCGGACGCGCGCATTCCTTTCTTTCGCCGCATCGGCATGGTCCCGGAAAACGGGGGGCTGATCAGTAACCTGAAAACATGGGAAAACCTGATACTCCCGGCTTGGTACCATGGGACAAGGCCACCCGCTGACATGGAAAGCGAGGTCTTGGCACTTTTCCGCGAGGCAGGTTGCAACGAGGAGCAGGTGCAAAACCTGATGCGCAAGCGACCCGATGAACTGACGAAATACGAAAAGCGGCTCGTGGCCGTGATCCGGTCCATACTGATGGACCCGGACATCCTGATATATGATTCCCTCCTGACGGGGCTGGATCGGGAGGCGGCGGGAAGGCTGCTCAAGCTGGTGCAGGATTTCCATCATAAGAAACCCGGCCGGGTGTCGGTTTACCTCTGCCCGGAGGATACCGCCGCGGCGCGCATCCACACGGACCAGACAGTGACGTTGAAAAATTAGAGCCTGTCTCAAAACAAATGTAGGGTTGGCACTGCCCACCGTCGGACAGCCAGCGAAGCCGTGTTGGTGGGCAGTGCCCACCCTACAAACATATTGCCAGGGTAATTTTGAGATAGGTTCTAGAGACAAGAAAAGGTTATGACCATATTCCAAGACGACGATGCCCGCTTCAAAGGGTTGGAGAAAAAGATCGGCATATTCGTGCTGGTTGCCGTGGTCGGCATTCTTTTCGCGGTGGTGTCCATCGGCATACAGCAGGGGTTGTTTGCTCCCTCCACGAAAATTTATTTCGTCACCGACAGCGGCCAGGACATCAACGAGCGCATGGCGGTGAAGTTGAGCGGGTTCAAGATCGGGCATGTGGTCAGGCTCACGCTCACCGAGACCGCCAAGGTAAAAGTGACGCTTTCCATCAATGACAAATACATGCAGTGGGTCCGCAGCGATTCAAAGGCGAGGTTTCTCAAGGAGGGGCTCATCGGCGATGCCGTTATTGAAATTTCGCCCGGCACGGACAAGAACGGACCGCTGCCGGAAGAAAGCACCATCGTCTTTGAGCGCGAGCCAGGATTAAATGATGTGGTTGGCAACCTCTACAATGAGGTCGTGCCGCTCATCAAAGACTTGAAGCGTGTTACCGAGTATATCGCCAGCCCCGAGGGCGATTTCCGCCAGTCGGTGCACAAGGCCAACGAACTCATGACCCGTTTGCCCGAGACCACCAGGAAGCTCGACTCCGTGCTGACGGATACCGCGAACCAGTTGCCGAGCATCATGCGCACTGGGCGCTCTACGCTGGAGAAATCGGAGAAGGTCATAGATTCCGTCAGCCGCACCTGGCCGCTGAACAAGAACATCGAACCGCCCAAGGCCGAGATGCTGCCGGCAGACAGCTACGACAATCGCGGTACGCCAGCCAAGCAACCCTGATAGCTATGCGAATGCCGCATCTCTTTCTTATCGCTGCCCTGAGTCTCCTGTTGTCATCCTGTTTTGGCGGCGGTTCCGACCAGCCGGTGCTCACGGAGCAGCAGGCCGCCGCGGTTCAGTGGAACAATCAGGGGCATTCTGCTTTCAAGGACGGCGCTTACGCCCAGGCGCTCGCGTCGTACCGTAAGGCGCTGGAGATCAATCGTTCCACGGAAGATGCCGATGGCATTGCCCTGGAACTGGTGAATATTTCCACGGTGTACGACCGCCTCGGTGACCGGGCCAATTCCCTGAGTGCGCTCGACCAGATATTGGTTCCCTCCGGCATTCCTATTTCCCCGGCACGCAAAGCCGAGGCGGCCTACCGCAAGGCGGTTTATTTTCTTGAAGATGGCGATCATGCGCAGGCATCGGCTTGGTCGGACAAGGCCTTGGCGTTATGTCAGGGCGCAAGCTGCCCTGTCGAAGGCCGGCTCTTCAACCTCAAGGCGCGGATGGAGTTATCAAAGAAAAACACGGCAGTCTCCCTGAGCCATGCGCGTCGCGCGCTCACTGTGAACCGCAGCACCGCCGACAAAATAGAAGAGGCGAATTCGCTGCGCCTGATCGCAGACGCTTCATTGCAGAACAAGGATTTCGCCACGGCGCAGCAGTTCTATGACGATGCACTTCGTCTCGACAAGGAAGCCGGCTCCGCCACCAAGATCGCGCTCGACCTCATGGGTCTTGGCCGTAGCCTTGTGCAACAGGGAAAGCGGGCCGAGGCCGCCGATTTTTTCCGGCGCGCCTATTCCGTCAGCGAAGGGGCGGGCGATCCCAAGGCCATGGAAGAAGCCGCGTCGGAGATGAAACGGCTGACGCCCTGAAATGTTATGTTGATATGCAGTATTTTGTCGCTTTTATAAAGCGACATTTAGGTCCTCTAATACTAGTTAGCCACATTAAGGAATCTTCAGTGAAGATCGCAATTCTAGGTTGGGGCTCCTTGCTTTGGGACAAGCGCTCAGAATTTGATGAACAGCATGAAGAATGGCAGTTCGACGGCCCCAGCTTAAAGATCAAGTTCTCCCGTGTATCCAAGACGAGGAATGGTGCGTTAACTCTTGTTCTGGATACAAAGAGCGGTAGGAGGTGCCAAGTGGCATATGCATTTAGCAAAAGAAAAAATCCGGATGACGCCATCTGTGATGTACGGAGCCGAGAAGGAACCACACTAAAAAACGTTGGTTTCCACTTTGTTAACAATTCTCGGAAACAGGCCCGAGAAGAAGAAGTTCTGAAAACTGTCCAAAATTGGGCGTCAGACAAGAAGATCGACGTTGTCGTTTGGACCGATCTTGAAAGTAACTTTCAAGAGGAGAGCGAATGCAAAAAGCCTTTCTCAATCGAGGCTGCGCTTTGTCACATTCAGGCCCTCGACAGTCAAGGAAAGGCAAAGGCTGCGGAATACATATGGCGCACACATGCATTTGTTGCCACGCCACTTCGCGAGGCGTTGCAATCGCAGCCATGGTTTCAAAAACACGGCTAACAACACAATCCGCCGGTCGCACGGAAGAGCGCCAACCAGCAGCGCGAAGTGGTGGTCGATCTGCTGAAGCAATACAGCAGGTAACTAAGAAAAGGAGATTAAAAATGAAACGTGTATTAATTGTGTTTACCATGTCTCTGTTTCCGGCATCTATTAATGCAACGGACAAAAATGACGATTACAGGACATCTATTGTTCAAGGCATCATGGGCTCATGTGCTACCTATGTAGCGTCGCGCGATAGTGACCGGCGTGGAAATCATGTCTCTCTGAACGCACACACAGCTTGGTTATTTGGCTACATTACCGCGATTAACCGATTGCAGGCTGATACGTGGGACATACAGGGAGGGCAAGACTTAGAAGCGATCCTGCTCTGGCTGGAAAACTACTGCAAGAAAAACCCGCTTGAGAGATTTGCAGGAGCTGCAGAGGTACTTACGATTGAGCTATATCCAAAACGAATCAGGCAAAAGTCAAAAGAATGAACGACGGGTCAAGGGGTCAAAGTCAGAATCAAAAGGGCCATGCCCGATTTGTTTACGATGAATGTGTAACGTAAACTGTGATCCCCAGAATAATTTGAGCCCAGTTCTTTTGCTCGCTTTGTGTGAATATGGCGTCTCAAACAAACTTTTTTGCATATCTGCGTCCTTTGTGTTTACTGTGGCGCATTGACATGGTATTTAGTGAGCACAAGGAAAACAGGAAGGCAACATGAAAAGACTGATAATCGTTTTAGCGATGAGTCTGGGAGGGTGTGCGACCGTTGTAGGCGTTGGTGACCTACAGACTGAGTGCGAATCCAAAACCAAGACTTTTCCAGAAATGGCTAACTGTCTGAGACTTTCCATTGAAACCTTTCCCCAATGCCATTCCCAGATAGATAGGGCTAAGGTGTCCTCCAAGACCTGCTTTGACCTCAGTCCTAACGATAGCTTCGTTAAGCTATATTTACTCAAATCCGACCAGCTTTCCCAAGGTGTCCAGAAGAAAGAAATCTCTGACATAGACGCTAGAGTAGAGCTGCAAAAGCTCTATGTGGAGCTTCAGCATCGGTCAAGAATGGAAACCTCTGCTAGAAAAGCCGCAGCCGCTGCCAACAGGAGAAGAACCACCACCTGCCAGGACAGGGGGCTTCGAGTAACCTGCACTACCGACTAATCCCTATCTCTGCAAACTGAGCTAGGTCGCCAATCGTAAAAATCAAAAGGGCCAGGCTCGATTTGTTTGCGAGCAATCGAATAATTCGGGCCCGGTCCTTTTGTTTCTGACGGTGGCAACGGACCCGCCTGCAAGATGATGACAAAAGAAATTAAAGGTGCCAGGCTCGATTTGTTTATTGCTCTTTTGTGATTACCTGAAAGGTGGTGTTTAAAATGACAAAGCGCAGAAAATCGTTTGAAGATCAAATTCCCGGAGACTATGAGAAAGGGCATTTTAAGTCTGTTGCTCCATCAAAAGCAGAATTAAAAAAATACAAGAATGCGGCTCGGGCTACCTTCATCAAGGATCGGAGGGTGAATATTCGATTGTCCTCACCCGACCTCATGGACATTCAGACCCGTGCTGCTGAGGAAGGTGTGCCTTACCAAACGCTCATTGCCAGTGTGTTGCATAAGTTCGTGACTGGCCGGTTCACGGAAAAATCATCGCGTTTGACAACGCGCTCTGTCGGCCGTGCTAAACGGCGCCGCGCCGCTTGACACATGTAATAGCCCGTTATGAAAACTTTTACCCTGTCAGAAGCCAAAACGAAACTGAACGATCTTGTGGAAAAGGTTTGTACACGCGATGAGAAGATTGTAATAACCAGGAACGGTCGTCCTGTGGCGGTGCTCGTCAGCCCAGATGAATTCGATAGTTGGAAAGAGACTACTTCCATCTGCAAGAATGCCAAGCTGATGTGGGAGATCAGGGCGGGGTTGTCGGCGCAGAAAGCCAAGAAGGCGAGGCTTTATACGCTCAAAGAATTGTTCAAATAGGAAAACCGGATCAGGTTTTCAGATCAGATGATAATGCAGGGTGGATTCCCTCCCATTATGGATTTCTGCTTTGCGTGTTCTGTTTCCGAGAAACGATCCTTCTAGCCCCGTCATTCCCGCGGAAGCGGGAATCCAGAAATAAAAAATGAAATGGCGAAACAATTCTGCGTTTATATTCTTGCCAGCAAGAAAAATGGAACTTTGTATGTGGGTGTGACCTCGGCGCTCGCGCAAAGGGTTTGGCAACACAAAAACAAGCTCGTTGCGGGGTTCACCGCCAAGTATCAGGTAGATAAGCTGGTTTATTACGAAGTGCACGACGATGCAAATTCCGCAATTCGACGAGAGAAGCAGATCAAGAAGTGGAATCGGGCGTGGAAGATAGAACTCATCGAAGAAATGAATCCCACGTGGCGGGATTTATATAAAGACGTGTGTTGATGACTGGATTCCCGCTTTTGCGGGAATGACGGCTTACGTTTAGTTTTTGTAGTCTGGGTCAACCACCATGCCCTATTGGCGCCTCTCCGGATTTTATTTTTTCTATTTCGCCACGCTGGGCGTGCTGGTGCCGTATTGGGGTTTGTATCTGC
>CAYIQV010000080.1:0-7137 GCA_964365635.1 uncultured Acidiferrobacteraceae bacterium | reverse complement strand
ATTTTAAAAATTTTTTAGCCCCGAATATTTTTTTTTTTGGCTTTTTCATTTTTTGAACCCCCCCCCCCCCGCCTAAAGCAAGTCTAGTAGAGTTAGTCTAAGAAGGTCTCGGTTCAGGAAACCGCGCTGGGTTACTTTATCGCAGGGAATAATCTTGAAAATTACCCAAAAAGAAAGGCCCCGCTACCGGGGCCTACGCATCAGCTTCGCAAACGGCACATCCCTGTACCGCCGCTCGATTTACTTCATAAACCGAGCTCTTTCTCCAGCTATCTACAGCCCGAGCTGTTTTTCGAGGTCGCCCTGTTCCTTGTTGAACTGCTTCTGGCGTTTCTCTTCCGATTTCCTGTGCTGCGCCTCGGCGCGTTCCTGGAGCGCATTGCCTTTGGCGCTCGCGCCAGCAAGGCCATAGAAATTGGTGGCTTGGGTAATTTCGCCCTTCTTCTCGTGTTCCTGCGCCAACCGCAGGGCCTTTTCCTTCAGCGCATTTTCCTTTGGCTTGGCCTCGGCGATACCAAAATAACGCTTGGCGTTCTCCAGATGCCGGAACGTGTCTTCCTTGGCCAGGGTATCACCGCGCCGCTCGGCGCGTTCACGCACCTTCTTTGCCGCACCTTCGCTGACTAAGTAAAACCAGTCCTTGGCCCTTCCAAGCTCATCGAACGATTCCTTGCGCGCGACGAAGGCCTTCTCTTCGTTGGCGAGTTCGAGATCGGCGTTTTTCGCGGCCAACTGGCGCAACTCCGCTACACGCGCATCGTTGTTCCTGTACTTGAAGTGATCGATGGCGTTCGATACCACGTTTCTGTCACGCGGACTGGCGTTAACCTGCTTCATTTTGACCCGGTCCGCCTCCGCCGCGTTGCCCGAATTCTTGTACCAATCGAACGCCGCGGCGAGCCGGCTCTGCTTCTCTTCCTGCTGGCCCAGTTGCAGGCCGATGCGCTTGCGCATGGCCTCGTGCCGCTTATAGCCATCGCCAGCCAGACACATGGAGTCGATCCTGCCCGCTGCCTCATAGGCCTCTTTCAACTTGCCGGCGCGCTCGCTGTCTTCCGCCTTCCTCATTTGCGCGGCGGCCACCTTTTCATCTTCAGTGCGGCAGCCATCGGCCAGCGTGAATTGCGCCGCGCCCATCAGGCCCGTCACGAACACGACGGATATCAGCATTGTTTTTCTCATGGCTTCGCTCCCGGGCTATTTCAGCAGTTTGACGGCATCCATCAGGCCAAACCCTTTCTTTTCCTGGGTCCCGCCGCCCTTCTTGCCGCCGTCATCCTTTTCCTTGTCGTCGCCACCCATCATCGCGCCGATGTTCGGCATGCCCATGCTCATCTTCGAATAACCCGAGGGGATTTCGAAAAGCGCGGCGTCCTGCTTGCCGACCTTGAGGTTGGTCAGCTCGGTCTTGAAGCGAAGCTTCTCTTTCTTGTCGACGGCAATGGCGTCCATCTTCACCAGGATATTTTCCCTGGTCACCCACATGAAGCCGCCCATCTTCTCGCCCTTGGGTCCGGTCATGATGATCTTGCTCTTGGTCGTGCTCACGCCATTGACCGTCTCCGGGCCGACCACGGTCTGTTCAATCTTGTATTGCGATGGATCGGATTTGTCCTCTTTCTTCGCCTGGGCAATGCTCATCTCCATGTACATCTTTTCCGACGGCATCAGCGTCCAGGCCACCTTCTTGTCATGGCGTGTGATCATGATCATTTTGTCCCCGCCGCTGTCCATGACCATCTCGCGTCGCTCCCGCGCCGGCGTGTAATAGACATGGCCCTTCATCGAGACCTCCGCCGTCTCCATCACGGAGTCGGCGGAATATTCCGCCTGCGGCCGGGATGGGCCTGCGGCCTGGGCCGCACCCGCCATCGTTATTGCCGCCGCCATCAAAATCATTCTGGTATTTTTCACTATCGTCTCCTGAGTAGGTTGTTTTGCCGGAAAACCATACTATCCATCCACTGCCGGCCCTGGCTTGTCACCGCCATCATAAATTACGCGGTTGCGGTGCGGAGACACAGCGAGAACCTAGGGAGTATAAAACCCATCTTCCCCGAAAACCACCGACCATTTTCCGGGTTCACACGCCTGTGATCACACGCATCGCGGAACGTGCCTACCGAGTTTCGGTAAAAATTCGTTAGAGAGACGAAAATCAGCAGGCGATTTTCGTTGGCCGTGTGGCGTCCTCCTGAGGGTGAACGCGAGAGCACCCGTGCCGATGCCCCGTGAAGCACAGCTTCCGTGCGTTGCTAGATAAGATAGTTACCGCAGGCCTAATCCGGAGGATTCATGCCATTTGGCGCATAACCTGCATTGCAATCGGCCAAGCGCAGGCGCTAAACTTAATTACTACACGCTGATTATGCAGCGCGCGTTACGCGTCCGAAAAGCGATTTCCTGTCACCGAGGGCATTTCAAAGATGAGCGCTGCCAATCTTTTTCGCACTTTTGCGTCTCGTATACTCCCGCTTTCCCTTCTCTCCACTGCTCTTATCTTCGCCACCGTTCCTCCGGCTGTTGCCGCCACGAAATTGGTCGCCCCCGAACAGGCTATCAAGCTTGGTAATGCCGTAAGTCCATCACCAGCGGTCAAAAACCCATCATCCGCCGCGACTGGCTCGCTTCGCATCCTGCTCGTCGATGACGATGCTTCAGACAACAACAATATACCCGGTGATACGCGCAAATCTGTTTCCGACACTGTTTTCCGCAAGCTCGTTTCGGACGCAGTCGGCGGCGACGCAGCATCATGGGCAGCCGAAACCGTCAAGACGAATGCAAACGGTCCTTCCATCGACAAGCTCCGTAAATATTCGCTGATCATCTGGTATACCGGCTCTTCCTACGGTGGCAATCCCGACAATACGTCGGTGCTCAGCATCGAGGATGAGAAAACCGTGCGGCGCTATCTGGAGGAAACCGGCGGCGCGGTCGTCCTTATTTCCCCCGGCTATGCAAGCAAGGTGCTTGAACAAGGCAGCACTTGGGAGGAATCCTCCTGGCCATTCCTGAAAGAAGTCCTTGGCATTCGCGGTGGCCATGGTCTCGCGCAGCGGTTCCAACCCGGCACCGTGACAACGACCCAGGGTACTAAATACCAGGTCGGCAAAGGGGGCGCGGTGGAATCGCAGTTCAGCGCCGTTAACCCGGGCGGTGCAAACGTGGTGTTTACCGCCGAGCTGGACGGCATGAAAAGCACTGGCCAACCCACCCCGGTCGCCACCGCTTATTCGTACGGACGGGGACGCATCATCTACGTTGGCTTTACCTTTGAAAATCTCGCCGCGAAGGAACTCGCACCTGCTTTCCAGCAGCTGCTCTCGGCCACCGGTCAGAACAACACCATAAAACCGGTAAAAGAAAGAACCGTTTCCACCCAGCCAGCACCGCCAGTCCCCGAACCAACCGGACAAACAGCGCCAGACGCGACGGAGCCCAACCCTAAACTCACCTTTACCGGCCTGACCTATTTCAAGAGCGCAAAGGTCAAAATCTATACGGGCAATGACAACAAAGAGGCGCCGTCGAGCGTTACAGTTGAGTTGTCTGTCAACGGCGGAGAAAGCGACGACAACTACGGCATGAATCCCGATCGGCTGGTGCAACTGGCGCGTTTTTTTCCGCCGAAACAGGAGTTCCCAGTTAATTCCATGTATGAATCCGTGATGGAAACCTCGCCAGGCAATCGTAAAAAACAATATGAGTATATCCAGGCCAACTCCTGGGGCGAACAAAACAAGATAACACTTGAGCGCTGCCAGCAATATGGACTTCGACTCGATATCATCTACGAGCCGAACTTTATCCTCGATGCGTGGAAGATCGACCGGGTGGAGCTTGAGATCGACTTCGGATATTGGGAGTGGTGGTATTATAGAGGTGACCGCGAGTTGGGGTCGCGCAGTCAACAATACCTTGTGTCAAAACCCGCCGCCGGTTTTCCGAGGGTAATTTCCTTCAACCGCAGTTCACTCCTTAACGACGCGAACAAGAAGCTGACGCTGACCGCGGACGGATTCTTTTTTCCGAAATAGCCGCGATGTTCACTCGTCGCTGCATTTTCGATGCAGGCGATGATCTTTACGGCGCGGCCGCAGTGGCTACAGGTTTCGATGTCGATCTTGAAGACCCGCTTCAAACGTTGCGCCCAAGTCATGGAGGCGCGGCGTTCGGCGGGCGCTGGGTCTGGCGCCTTGGCCTTGTTGCCGTTGCGCCGGCCCGGCACCACCTGTGCGCGCCGGTGGCTGTTCGGGGCAAAGACACCGTGAAATCTGGTGAGGTTCACTCTGGGCTTGGGCCCTTCGAGAAGTTCGCGGCCATGATCGAACGTCATTGGGATGGCATCGTCTCCTATTGCAAACCCGAGAACAAAGTCTCGTTGGGCTGCGTCGAGGGACTGAACAACACCATACGCGTCATTCAGCGCAAGGCGTACGGCTTTCGCGACGAGGAGTACTTGGCTATGAAGATCATCACCCATTTCTTACCCGCGCTCCCGGATCATGCGAAAATCACCCACACGAATCCGCGTTGAGCCGAAAATATATAAGGAGTTATGGAACGAGGAATAACTAGTGCATTAACTAATAAGGGTCAGCATTGACCGAAATACCGGGGATTAGCGAATTCGACCACAGGTTGTGAATTTCCCAAAAAAGAAAGGCCCCGTTTCCGGGGCCTTTTATTTACTTCGCTGGAACGGCTGGACTTACATGCCCATGTCGCCCATACCACCCATGCCGCCCATACCACCGCCCATACCACCGCCTGACGACTCTTCCTTCGGGGCTTCGGCCACCATGGCTTCCGTGGTGATCATGAGGCCCGCGATTGACGAGGCATTCTGCAACGCAATGCGCGTGACCTTGGTCGGGTCGAGGATGCCCATCTTCAGCATGTCGCCGTACTCACCGGTCGCGGCGTTGTAACCGTAGTTGGAGTCCTTGCTTTCGGCCACCTTGTGGTACACGACCGAACCTTCGACGCCGGCGTTTTGCACGATCTGGCGCAGCGGCTCTTCCATCGCGCGCAGTGCGATCTGGATGCCGATGTCCTGGTCGTGGTTATCGCCCTTGAGCTTGCTGGACTTGATGCTGTTGATGGCGCGCACGAGCGCCGTGCCGCCGCCCGGAACCACGCCCTCTTCAACCGCGGCGCGGGTAGCGTGCAGCGCGTCTTCGACGCGTGCCTTCTTTTCCTTCATCTCGACTTCGGTAGCCGCACCGACCTTGATCACCGCAACACCGCCGGCGAGCTTGGCCACACGTTCCTGCAGCTTCTCCTTGTCGTAATCGGAAGTGGCTTCCTCGATCTGCGCCCGAATCTGCTTGATGCGCACTTCGATGTCCTTCTTCTTGCCGGCGCCGTCGATGATGGTGGTGTTGTCCTTGTCCACCACGATGCGCTTGGCGGAACCGAGCATGCTGGTCTCGGCCTTCTCGAGGCTCATGCCGAGCTCCTCGGAGATCACCGTACCAGCAGTCAGGATGGCGATGTCCTGCAACATGGCCTTGCGGCGGTCGCCAAAGCCGGGGGCCTTGACCGCGCATACCTTGAGGATGCCACGGATGTTGTTCACCACGAGTGTCGCCAGCGCTTCGCCTTCGACGTCCTCGGAGATGATCAGCAGCGGACGGCCCTGTTTGGCCACGCCTTCCAGCACCGGCAGCATCTCGCGGATGTTGGAGATTTTCTTTTCGTAGATCAGGATGAGCGGATTCTCGAGCTCCGTGTTCATCGTGTCCTGCTTGTTGACGAAGTACGGGGAGAGATAGCCGCGGTCAAACTGCATGCCCTCGACCAGCTGCAGGTCATTCTCGAGACCGGAGCCTTCTTCCACGGTGATGACGCCTTCCTTGCCCACCTTGTCCATCGCCTTGGCGATGATCTCACCGATAGACGAGTCCGCGTTCGCGGAGATCGTACCCACCTGGGCGATCTCCTTGTTGTCGGAGCAGGGTCGGGAGATTTTCTTCAGGGCTTCGACCGCCGCGATCACGGCCTTGTCCATGCCGCGCTTCAGGTCCATCGGGTTCATGCCGGCGGCGACGGACTTCAGTCCCTCGCGCAGCATCGCCTGGGCCAGTACGGTCGCGGTGGTGGTGCCGTCACCGGCAACATCGGAAGTCTTGGAAGCGACTTCCTTCACCATCTGTGCGCCCATGTTCTCGTACTTGTCCTTGAGCTCGATTTCCTTCGCCACGGACACGCCGTCCTTGGTGATGGTGGGAGCGCCGAAAGACTTGTCGAGCACCACGTTGCGGCCCTTGGGACCGAGGGTGACCTTCACCGCATCGGCCAGGATATTTACACCGCGCAGCATGCGAATGCGCGCGGAATCGCCGAATAAAACTTCTTTAGCAGCCATAATTTCCTCTCTTGAATTCGTTCAGATGATTTACTTCTCGACCACGCCCATGATGTCTTCTTCGCGCATCACGAGCAGCTCTTCGTTGCCGACCTTTACTTCGGTGCCGGAGTACTTGCCGAACAGGATCTTGTCACCGACCTTGACGTCGAGCGGACGGACCTTGCCGTCTTCAAGAATCTTGCCATGACCCACGGCGATGACTTCGCCATGAACCGGTTTCTCTTTGGCGGTGTCGGGAATGACGATGCCACCCGGGGACTTACGCTCTTCTTCCAGGCGACGCACGATCACGCGGTCGTGAAGGGGACGGATTTTCACGGATAATTCTCCTTTAGAAAGGGGTTTTGCACTCATGGGTTCCTCCGTTGAAATACTCAAAAACGTCTTGATTTACTGGACGTTGAGGCCGAGTACCCGAGGATTGTTAGCACTCGGCTCAAGTGAGTGCTAATGATAAGGGCGAAACCTGTTATGTCAACCCCCGTGGAGGGGGCGGTTGTCGGGCGCCATTAACACACGGCAGACAGCGATAGAACGGGATGGCGCAATTGTGGCGGGATGCGACTTGGAGCACTGGCTTGTCTGGGCACTACAACAGGCTGATCGGATAGATCCGATTCTGGCATCGCAAAAACCGAGCTAAGGAGATTGGCCAATGCCGGAAAGGCTGATTTTTTTCACGAAAAACCATGAAAAATCATAGTGGTCAAATTAACTCTAGCAAGCTAAAACGACAATAAAAATAACAGTAGTAGGGAATT
>CAYIQV010000079.1:6242-7139 GCA_964365635.1 uncultured Acidiferrobacteraceae bacterium | reverse complement strand
CATCGCACCCGTGCATGACCAGGAATAAAGGCGGCCACCACGGTTAGTCCCTGTCCGCGCACGCCTTCAACCCGCGCCGGAAATACCGGCACACCCGTCATCTGGGCCAGCAGCGCAATCCCGCGTTTCAATGGCGTCGGGTCGTGGTGATCGAGATGGATGCGTCCATGCGGGAACAAGGCCCCCACCTCGCCCGCTTCGAGCGCGCGCCGTGCTTGATACAGGGCGGCGCGCGGATCGCGCGCGCGTTCCACCGGGATGCAGCCGACAGCGCGAAACAGCCAGCGCAGCCACCAACGTTCGTATTCCTCGCGCGCAATCAGGAATCGCAACGGGCGTGAGCTGGCGGCGATGAGCAGCAGCGGGTCGAGCCCGGAAATATGGTTACTGGCCACCAACGCCCCACCACGTGCCGGCAGCTTTAACGGATCATGGCACAGACGATGGAAGCGGCGGCAAAGAATCCGGTTGAGGCCATCGAGGCGGTTGAGCCAGGGACTGCCCCAGTCGGCACCATTGGCGGCCTCGCAAGCACGCAGCAGCCAACGCCACAATAAAATGATCAGGGCTGTGCCGGTAGCCAGGATCAAAGCAACCATCACTGTCATAGCCTGGTATCCATGCGGAGTTTGTTACTGACCCGGCCGGCAAGTAGTGCACATTATTTTTCCCTCTCCCTCAGGGAGAGGGTTGGGGTGAGGGGGAAAATAGAGCTGTAAAACTCTCCCTCATCCTCGGCAACGGCTCCCGGCGTTGCTCTACCTCCTGCATCCATGCAGTCGTGTCCTTCTCCGTGCGGGTTCTGCCTCCCCGAAGGGGCGAGGGGAGAAGGAACCCAATGAATGCCGTGGTGCGCACTATTTACCGTTCTCCTCAGTAATAAGAGCCCTGGGCCCC
>CAYIQV010000079.1:0-6232 GCA_964365635.1 uncultured Acidiferrobacteraceae bacterium | reverse complement strand
GCAGGCACGCCGCAACTGGCGCCATGACAAGGTGATCAGGACTGCTCCGGCAACCAGGATCAGAAGACCCGTCATTGACATAGGCACTCTTCCATCCGGAGTCCGTTAATCATGGCCTGTGGCCGCCGCGCGGCCACGGCGCTCATCGACTGTCATGAGAATAAAAAACCCGAGAATAAAAAAGACACATGTCGATAGCAATGCGCGGCGATGATCGCCATGCGACAGGAAAACGACCAGACCATACACCAACGGCCCGATGACAGCCGCCAGTTTGCCGGCCAGACCCCACAGGCCAAAAAATTCTGCGGAGCGTCCGGGCGGCGAAAACTGTCCGACCAGCGCACGTCCTGCCGACTGGCTTGAGCCCAGCGCGAGTCCTACCAGATTGGCGACAACCCAGAATCCGGCACGGCTCTCAACGAAATAGGCAAGAACCAATGCGCCGATCCACACGATCAATGTGATCCCCAGAATGCGCACGGAACCCAGCCGGTCCTGCGCCAGACCAAAACCAAGGGCCCCAATCGCCGCCGTGACGTTCACCACGAGAATCAGCATGATATTTTCCTGCATGCTGAAGCCCATGACTTCCTGCGCGTAGATGGCAGCCAGCACCACCACGGTATTGATGCCGCAATAATAAACCGCGAGGGATACCAGAAAACGGAAAAGATCGCGGTAGCGCGACGCATGCACCAGCGTATGACGCACACGTGCAAAACCGATCCAGAAATAGTTTTCACCCGCTGCCAGCGGTTGTGGGACGGCACGTTCCCTGAGCCAGAGAAATGTCGGCAGCGCCGCCAACGCAAACATGACTGCGGTGATCCACATTGCCACCGGGACATATTGTGTTGCCGTATCTCCCTGCGCCTGCGCCCACTGGATATAGACAAGGCACAGGCCCAGCACCAGCAGCCCACCAAGATAACCGAGCGACCAGCCATAACCTGAAATGCGGCCCATGTCTTTCTGTGCTGCAATCTCGGGCAGGAATGCGGCGATGAAATTTTCCCCGCTGGCGAACATGAGGCTCGCAAGAATGACGAGGACCATACCCCACACCACATCGCCCTGGCCCACAAAGCCAAGCAACGAGGTAAAGAACACACAGCCAACGGTGGTCAGCGCCAGAAAGCGTTTCTTGTGCGCACCGTGGTCCGCGATCGCGCCCAATATCGGCGCGCTGGCCAGTACCAGCAGATTGGTGATGGCCATGGCCACGGTCCAGAGCAGCGTGGCGGTGCCATCCTTGTCCGGGCCATTGCCGGCCACCACGCCAACGAAATAGGCATTGAACACGGCGGTGAGCACCACCGTGGTGTAACCGGAATTGGCAAAATCGTACATCGCCCAGGCCAGCACTTCGCGCCGGGGGGCGGTATCGGGAATCAGAGGGGCTGGTGTTTCAGGTAGGGGTTCGCTCACGCGCGCCTAATATAACCCCAAATCTCTTGTCGGGGCGTAATTTAGAAATGACAAGACGAGCGAAGCAGGGCTACATTCTCCCGGGCCTTAGTGGCTGGGGGTTTCCGCTACGACAGGCAGCCGCGCCTGCTTGGAAACGAATTCATGCACGGTGCGCATGACATCGGCGCAGTACGGATAATTCACCCGGTAGTACACCTCTTTGCCGCGCTTCTGGCTCACCAGCAGTTCCGCGTTACGCAGCACCTTGAGGTGATGCGAGATGGCCGGACGGCTGAGTTTGAACAGCCGGGCAATCGCGTTGACGCAGATTTCCTCGCCCGGATCGAAAATCAGCAGGATCTGCTGGCGCGTGGTATCGCCGAGCGCGAAAAAAAAGCGGGAGAATCGATCCCAACCGTCAGGGAGGCGGCTCGCGTACGTTGAGTTCATGCGATAACGCTCGTGGGCAGGTTAATTGAAAAGGTGGACTGAGAGATCAAGCGGGCGTGAGGATATCCCAATCCGGGAACATGTCAATATATTCGAACCTGATGTTTTACTAATATTCAGTTTTCCCCAAGAATAGGCAATGAATGGAAAAGTTGGATAGACTCGCAACCAATGGATTTGCCAGCTCAACTCTGCCCAAAGTGCCATGCACGGCCTAACTCCCTCTGACCTGACCGCCAGCCTTTACGGGCTGCTCGCCGTCGCCACCTTCGTAGTGGCCTATGTCGTGGTAATCAGCGAGGAATTCCTGCACCTGCGCAAGTCCAAGCCGGTCATCCTTGGGGCAGGCATCATCTGGGTTCTGGTAGCAATCGCCTATGCCCGGCACGGCGATACAGCCACGGCCGCCAGCGCCCTGCGCGCGAACCTCGAGGAATACGCGGAACTATTGCTGTTCCTGCTCTCGGCCATGACCTTCATCAACACCCTGGAGGAGCGCAGCGTCTTCCGGGCGCTGCGCTTCTGGATGGTCTCCTCCGGTTTTTCCCTGCGGACGATTTACTGGCTCGCCGGTCTCCTTGCCTTCTTCATCTCACCTTTCGCCGATAACCTGACAACTGCGCTAGTAATGGCTGCGGTGGTGCTGGCCGTTGCCGGCGACAACAAACGCTTTGTCACCGTCTCTTGCATCAGCATCGTCGTGGGCGCCAACGCCGGCGGTGCCTTCAGTCCCTTCGGCGACATCACGACGTTGATGGTCTGGCAAAAGGGCATGGTCAAGTTTGAAGAATTCTTTGCACTCTTCATTCCGGCCGCGGTCAACTGGTTCGTGCCGGCGCTGCTCATGTCGTTCACGGTGCCAACCGGAAAGCCCGAAATCAGCCAGGAAATCGTGCGTGTAAAAAACGGCGGTTACATGGTCATCGCCCTCTTTATCCTGACCATCGCCATGACCGTGCTGCTGCACCAGTTTCTGCACATGCCACCGTTCCTCGGCATGATGACCGGGCTTGGCCTGCTCAAGGTCTATGGCTACTTCATCCGGCGCGATGAACTGCGCAACCCTCCCAGCATCCCGGAGCCCGATACCGAGGCCTTCGGCTTCAAGGAATATTACAAACCCGCCATCAAACCGTTCGACATTTTCATCAGCATGAAACGCGTCGAGTGGGATACGCTTATGTTTTTTTATGGGGTGATTCTCTGTGTTGGCGGCCTGGGCGCCCTGGGCTATCTGGCGCTGGCATCGCATTCCATCTATCAGGGGCTGGGACCGACCTGGGCCAATATTCTGATCGGTATCATCTCTGCGGTGGTGGACAACATTCCCGTCATGTATGCCGTGCTCAACATGAATCCAGACATGTCTCTCGGCCAGTGGCTGCTGGTGACTCTGACCGCCGGTGTCGGCGGTTCGCTGCTCTCCATCGGCTCGGCGGCCGGTGTCGGCCTCATGGGCCAGGCGCGGGGAACATACACCTTCTTTTCCCACCTCAAGTGGAGCTGGGCGGTCGCGCTGGGTTATGCCGCCAGCATCTGGGTACACCTGGCGCTCAATGCGCGATTGTTCTGACCGGCTCGCTCGCTTATTTCATGCCGCGAGCTTGCGCTTCACTTTCTTTAGCTCGTGTTCAAGGCGCTCGATTCGCGACTGAACCATTTCCTTCCCCTTCAGGCTCTCTCTCAACAGGGTATTGAGAAGTCTCTGATAGGGAACACCCGTCTCGTCCGCCATGGCACGAAGTAACGACAGGCTGTCCCGGTCTATATTGATCGTAATCTTGACGGATTTTTTCTTCGCCGCTGTCCGGATTTTCCGGGTGCCAACATTGTCAATACGCATGTCACTCAGGTTTGGTTGTTTCATATCAGCAAACAAGGTCATGCGGCTTTGCGCCGTTTCTTGTCTTCCATCTCGACCATGAGATTCTTGCCCAGCACATGGGCGGCGCGCCCCAGGGTCTGCAAGGTTACCGAGGAATTCTCCGGGTCCAGCAGACGGTCCAACTGCGCGCGGCTGGTACCCATCATCTTGGCAAGCATCACCTTGGTCAGCCCCTTTTCCCTCATCGCCTGGGCGATCTGGTAGGCAAGTACGCGTTTGATGGCCACCGCTTCCGCCTGCGCCAGTAACCCTTCTTCCCGCAGAAAGTCATCAAAACTCGAACCAATATGCTTTTTGCTCATCGCTACCTCCTGAATCTGTTCGATCTATCTCGATACCTTCGCCGCGCGCTTTCTTGCAAGATCAAGTTCTGCCTTCGGTGTCGTACGCGCCTTCTTGACGAAGCCGTGGAGCAAAATCATTTTGCCTTTGCCAACCACGAAGATAATACGCGCGGTCATGTTCACCAGATTACTGCGTACTTCCCACAAACCACTGCCGAGACTCCGGACCAGCGGCATCTCCAGGGGCCAACCGAACTGAACGGTCTTGATGTCCTCGCCGATGGTCTTTTTCGAGGCCCGGTCCAGACTGCGCAACCATTCGCGCACTGGCTCAGAACCGAAGACCTCCCGGTAAAACACCACCTCCAGGCGCATGCCTTTCTCCATGTGTCATATGTATCATATTAGGTACATCTGTGCAATTGGCGAATACGCATCATCATAGTTATGCTTGACGTATGAGCATTCCTGATGATGTCACCGAAATCGTGCGCCGTGCACTTGCAGAGGACGTCGGCCGCAGCGACCTCACGGCGAATCTGATCCCCGTGGAGGCACGGGCACGGGCGCAGGTCATCACGCGGGAAGACGCCATTCTCTGTGGCACTGCCTGGTTTGACGAAGTCTTTAACGAAGTGGACGAGCGTCTGCAGATCACCTGGCATGCTACGGACGGTGAGGCGATTCACGCCGGGCAGGTTCTATGCGCCGTCGAAGGCCCGGCGCGAGGACTGCTGACCGGGGAACGCGCGGCGCTTAATTTCCTGCAACTGCTCTCCGGCACCGCGACCCAGACCCGCCGCTACGTCGAGGCCGTGCGCGGCACCGGCGCGGTGATTCTCGATACACGCAAGACCGTCCCCGGCTTGCGCCGTGCACAAAAATACGCCGTCACCTGTGGCGGCGGGCAGAATCACCGCATGGGCCTGTATGACGCTATTTTGATCAAGGAAAACCACATCGCGGCGGCTGGTTCGGTGGCAGCGGCCTTACAGCAAGCGCGCAACACCGCTCCAGAAAACACGCCCATCGAGATTGAAGTGGAAAATCTGGAACAACTGCGCGAAGCCCTCGCCGCCGGGGCCAATCACCTGTTATTGGATAATTTTACGCCCGACTTATTAAGGATAGGGGTCAAGGAAGCCCATGGCCGCGCCAAACTCGAAGCCTCGGGCGGCATCACGCTCGAAAATGTTCGCGCCATCGCCGAGACGGGTGTGGACTTTATTTCCGTGGGAAGCCTCACCAAGAACGTAACCGCCGTGGATTTATCGCTGCGCATACTGAGCCATCTACCCACTGCGCCACACGCCATCTGACTTCAGCGCTGCATCTGCCGACTCGGGCACAATATTGATGCTGTGCTTTGCCCCCGCGATGGCCTAAACGCATCATGTTATCTTGTCGAGCATCCTTCTGCTTCTCATCCAGGTCGACAATGCTTTTCCTACAGCATACCAATGCAGATAATAGGCCTCGCCCAACAGACGCATCAGTGTGCGCACGTCCATGGTGAGCATATCCTCCGCGGCGCACAGGTGATGCGGGATTCCCAAGCCGGACGCCAGGACATGACAACGCGCCAGATGAAAACGGCTTGTGATCAGTGCGCTAGAGAGATTAGGCACAGGACCCAACAATGCACGAGCCTGGCGCAAATTTTCCAAAGTATGGCGGGAAGCATCTTCCATAAGGATGTTTGATTCAGGAATACCGGCGGCCTTCAAAAAATCTTTGCCTGCCTGAGCCTCGGATATGCCGTCTGCGCTCGTCACTCCGCCGAGGACGAGAATTTTTCCTTGGGGATACTGTTTCAGCAGAACTGCCGCACGCGCCAAGCGCAGTGCATAATCCGGCGTAACCTGACCATTTTGCAAACGTTTGCCGAGCACCAAATAGTATTCTGAAGCGGGCGCAGAAACCGGTGATTGCTGGGCGATGCGATATACCTTTCTCCACTGCCACCCCAATGAAATTCCTCCTGTCATCAGGATCGCAATGTTGGACAACATCAGCATCATCAGCCCGTCTGCACAAATTGCCGATGACTTCAGCCCATGGCGTGGGAACAGAAAGGCCTTGAGCAACCCCCAGGGATACAGCCCGCGCGAGATCAGTCTCCATGCCACCATCCGGGTGATGCGCACAATATCCAGCACAGGGCGGAAATGACTGGCACGCGAATTCGGTTTATAGATAG
>CAYIQV010000078.1:4830-7283 GCA_964365635.1 uncultured Acidiferrobacteraceae bacterium | reverse complement strand
GTTGTCTTACCGGAGCCGATTTCCCCCGTGATCACCACGAACCCTTCGCGGTTCCACACGGTATAGTCCATGTAGGCCTTGGCGCGCGAATGCGCCCCGCTCATGTAAAGGAACTCGGAATCCGGGGTAAGCCGGAACGGAAATTCCTTTAATTTGAAAAATTCAAGATACACAAGTCATCTCCCCAGAGTGGGTTTATAGAGCGGGCCACTGGCATAGGCCACGGTGAGAAGCGCGCGATTTTCGACAAAATCCACTGCTGATACCGTGCTTGACCGGATGATGTGGCGCGCTTCGGCACCGAAGGTCACGTTTCTGCCGGCAAGATAAGCAAAACGCAGACCGGAGTCCTTGTCGGTGTCTTCCCGTGCGAAATTCAGATACTCGGTTTTGACGAAGTCACCAAACAGGGAAACCGTGGATGTTCCAAAGTAGGCGTAGGAAAAGTCCACGCGCCCGCCCTTCTCCCGGCGATCCACCGGCGTCAGTTCATAATCGATTTCACGCGTCAACAAAGACAGGGTAGTGCTGAACTGACTGCCCCGGTGGCTGTAGCGTATTTCGCCGCGTTTGGCGATATACACGTCACTGGTAACCACATTCTGTGCCAACGATGGCGGTGCGGCGGTGACCTGGCTCCCCACGCTCGTAGCTGCGACGGAAGTGGCGGCCGTGCCAGAAGACGCCAATACATCCGACCCCACATCGGTGGCTTCCTTGCTTAACAAAACACTCAGCGCTGACTCCGGTGTCAGCTCGCGCAACCACGTAAGTCTGGCAAGGCCGTTATCCGAATCCGTGCCGCGTACCGGATTGATATATGTTTTTCCCAAATCCAAGGTAAATTCAGACCGGGAGGGACGCACCCTGGCGCGGATATAGATATCCTGGCGGGTGAAATCCGTGTTAAGCGTATCGTTGTCGTAATTGACCTTCAGCGCCTCATAGTTCAGCGAATACGTTGCGATGGCGGTTGACTGGTATTGCCAGTTGGCGGTTCCGGACAGACGATTGTTGTCGATGTCGCGACGCGAGGTGTAAAAATTGCCCGCACGGGCACCGAGCGCCAAACTGTTTACGGGCGAGAAACGCACGGTAAAATCCGGCCCCGTGCTGAAGATATTGGTATTCGTGCGATTCGAGGGGGTATCCGCGGCGGTGGCGTCCACCAGCAACTGTGTATAGGTATCGTCCACCGACCAGGTAAACTGCTGCGGCGACAATATCCAGACCGCGTTGGCTTTTGCATCAAACAAGGCATCATCGCCATAGACATTCTTGCTGTAATTGCGATACTCCACCTCGGTGATCACTCGCGCAACGACCGATGACGTATTTTCAGCATACGCAAACCCGCCAAATGCCGAATTTATCCATTCACTCCGTTCATTTACCGGCACACGCGTAATATTGCTGCTGTAAGTACCCGCGTAGCCGAGACCGTAGGCAAAATCGGCGGCGTGGGACGACGGGAAACACCCGGCCGCGAACGATACAACCCAAAAAAGATTTTTGCCCTGTTTACCGATACGCCTGCAATGATGTGCTTTCACGTTACTTCCGCCCTTATTGTTTTTCTTCTATCGATTGAACACTTGTGCAATGAATGCAAACGGATTTCTGAGAAGGTTTCGCCAACCTAGATCCGGCGGCGCCAGCTCGTTATTGAAAACAACACCCAGCAGTTTCTTCTCACCGATGGCCTTGGCGCAGGCGTCTACTTGCGCATCGGTCACCTTGCCATAGGGCACCACCAGCAATACGTAGTCGCACAGGTCCGCGATGATCTGTGTATCAGCCGACTCCGTCATCGGTGGGGCATCGAGAATAATGTACCGCTCCCGGTAACGTTGGCGGATGTTGTCCAAGAGGCGTTTCATCTTAATGGACGTAAAATACTCAGCCGGTATTTCACGCCGTCCACCCGATGGAACTACTCGCAGCCGCTCGATCCCGACGGGATGGATGATGTCGGCAATATCCATATCGGTATTTTCAAGATAATCCGTCAAGCCGTGGAACGGTTCTTTTCTTGCCGTGAACAACTTATGCAGGAATGGATTCCTGAAATTGCAATCCATCAAAAGCGCGGTCTTGCCGGCGTCAAAGGCGAACGCAGCGCTCAAATTCAACGCGACGAAACTACTCCCCCCTTCGCCCGTGACCGAGGTAACCATGATGATACAGTTCCCGCCCTGCGTTTTTTGTATGATTTTGGTTCTTATCTCGCGAAAAGCGCGCACCGTGCCGTTTTCTCCCATCTCGGGGTGAATCAAGCGGTTTAGCGTCAAGGCATTCCTGTCCAGCGGTGCGATCTCCCGCATGCGGGCAATCAACGCACTGGCGCTCACACGCTGTTCAATATCGCTCGCCGCTACCGGCATGGGGGATGTGGTTATGAGCTGTTTATCTCCCTCCGTCTGATCGCCGTGAGGGGGAACGACCCTGAGGCT
>CAYIQV010000078.1:1218-4730 GCA_964365635.1 uncultured Acidiferrobacteraceae bacterium | reverse complement strand
GGATATGTTTCAAGATAACTCAGACGCAACGTGTCGAGCTGTGACTGAAGCTCTGCAATCCGTGTACGGTATTGTCCTTCACGGGAAAGAACGTTGGCCACTTCGGCTTCCCCGGAAAGCTGCTTTTCAAGCGAGGCTTTTTTGACTTCAGCCTCTTTAAGATCCTGAGCTGACTGCTCGATCCGGGTCTGCAGTGTGCTAAGCCTCGTGCTGATATCAACATCGCTGCCGGGCCGCGCGTCAAGGTTGGCTGTGCGGAATTCCTTCAATTGTTCCTCGGCCTTAAGGAGCTTGTCGTGATATTCCTGCGTTTGTTTGTCAATGAAGTCAAAAGCGGCCTGGCTCTCGGCCGCCTTGGCGCCGAGACTTTCAGAAATAAACAGTTCGGCCAGTTTTTTTGTCGTTTTGAACGCACGTTCCGCGTCGTCATCGCGATACTCAAGCTTGATGATATCCTTCCCGATGGTTGTGATGCTTGTCCTTTTTCTTATTTTCTCAATGATCTCCCCCACTTCCTGAGGGGTCAGCTTGTCTGCCGCCCAACCGGCATCCTTCAAGACCATATCCATGATTTTTCGTCCAAAAATAACCTCACGCGCAAGTCTCGCGCGATCAGCCACTTCGGTCGCCACGGCGGCGCCCAGCATCAACGGCTGAATGATTTTTTTATCGTCGACAAGAATTGTCGTGGAGGAGCTATACCCCTTGGGCCATATCAGGCCGCCAACCAGGGCAGCAATATTGACGGCAACAAAGAGCCCCACCACTGCCCGGCGGTAATTGAAGACCTCGTTGATAAGCACCTTGGTGCGGTACTCTGGTTTCAAATTCATTTTCGCTTACCCCAACGCTAGAATATTCTTTCCGGAACCGTCACGACGTCGCCCGGTTTAAGCTCCACGTTCGTTTCAAGCTTCCCTTTGGTAAGTATGTCTCCCAGATCGATATCGACCATTTCCGTTTTCTGCTTCTGCTTGCGATAAAGCTTGGTCCGGTTCGGCGCGGCAAAATCATTAACGCCGCCGGCCTCCAACACGGCGTCAAGAACCGTCATGCCCTGGCGATAAGGCATCGACCTCGGGGCGCGGACTGCTCCGGTGACCCGAACACGCGACAGGAATTCATGGCTGCGCAACTCGGTTAAAATGACCGCCACGTTGGGTTCACGGATAAAGGCGGAAAGCTTATCCTTGATAAGGGCAGCAACCTGCGTAGGGGTATTGCCCCCTGCCTGGACATCGCCGATAAGCGGGACCGATATCTTGCCATCGGGCCGTACCGGTACCGTGATGGAAAGCTCGGGGTTTCTCCATACCGTGACCTGGACACGGTCATCGACGCCAATACGGTAGTCACCGTCGACATAGGTGGCAAAACGGGTCGTTTCTTTCTTGTCTGTCCCCTCTGCTATCTCTGGAGACGAGCTCACACAGCCCCCGATAATCGAGACCAACCCAAGTACTGCCAGAATACGAAGCAAACTCATTTTTTCCTCTTTTCCAGAAATCTGCTATTTTTAACGTTAAGTAGACCAGCGCCAAAAGCCAAACTGCCACACTAGCCGGTTTGCCCTAATGGTTTAAGGAACCCTTGGCCGGAATGGACGTATCAGTGATAGTGCACACCTCATGCCAGCTTCAGCAATGAGCGAGAAGGATTATACAGTTTAAGGCATAAAATGTGTGCGCACTGTTTTGTGCGGCACGGATCCTATACAAAATCACAAGGTGAAACATGTGCTTATATGCGTTTACATGAAATGCATTCTTGGTCGCCTAATTATTGCTGAATATATATAAATAAAATGCCTGAAATTTACGCACTGCCTCCACCGTTGCCTTACTGGATGCCCGTTAGCAACCACCAAATCCATCGTCCAGCCAGCGCCTCATTAAGTCCGACACACCATAGGCCTACGATGGTCTGTTGGCATCAACGCAAAATGACCCATGACGGATAAATATATCAATAACTACAACACGCTAGGGATCCAGCCAGGTGCAAACTGGAAGGAATTGCGTGACGCCTACAAGAATCTGGTAAAAACCTGGCATCCGGACCGATTCCAGCAGGATGTAAATCAGAAAAAAATTGCCGAAGAACGCACCAAGGAAATTAACAAGTCGTACAAAGAATTAGCCGAGTATTATAAGAAACACGGCGTCTTGCCAATCGCCAACGCGACACCCCGGCCTGGGCACCAGGCGGTAGCGCCAGACAAGCCCGAACCATCCAGAAAATCTGCAACACCGCCCAAAAATACCGCAAGCCACGCTCACGCCGAGCCGCCGGTAAAAGAGAGATCGCCACGTATTTCCAGAGTGGCCATCGTGCTTGGCACGCTCGGGACGGTCTATATCGTATGGAGCCTGACAGCCACTCAACCATCCAGCCAAGCTCCACAGCGTGAGGAAACCCGACTGCAAATGCTGGATACCATGGACCTGCGGAATAGCCCCGCCGAAAACCCGATTGCCAGCAAAGAAAGATTCTTTACACATGGCACATCTTTGGGTGAAGTCATCGCCATACAGGGGGTACCCACCAGGACGGAAAAAGATGTGTGGTACTACGGCAATTCCAAGATCTATTTCAGTGAAGGCAGTGTCATACGCTGGGAAGAAAGCCCTGATTCCCTCCTTAAGGCTGAAATCCGAATGGAATCGCCACCACCCCGGGCAAATTTCTTTGCCACCGGCTCAACCAAAGCCGAGGTCATGGCCGTACAGGGGGCACCAGAACGCGATGCCGGCAATGTCTGGGATTATGGAATGTCACGTGTCTACTTTGAGAAAGACCGGGTCACCAAGTGGTATGAGTCGCCCCTTAACCCCCTCAAGACGCGCCACTGAGACAGGATCCTGACAGGCCCCCATAGCCGACCAATCAACGCGCCCCTTTGCCGAAAAGAACAACCTGGGCCGTCTGAAACAGAATGATTAAATCGAGGAACAGGGTGCGATTCTTCACATAGTAGAGATCGTATTGCAATTTCTGGATGGCATCGTCAACCGTGGCGCCGTAGGGATAACGGATTTGTGCCCAGCCGGTAATGCCAGGTTTAACGGTATGACGCGACTGATAATAGGGAACCTCTTTGGCAAGTTCTTTGACGAAATGCGGCCGTTCCGGCCGTGGTCCGACAAAACTCATATCCCCCATCAGAACATTGAATATCTGCGGCAATTCATCGAACCGGGTTTTACGGATTACACGGCCAACACGAGTAACTCTGTCGTCATTTTTTTTAGCCCATTGCGGAACCCCATCGTGCTCGGCGTCCTTCCGCATGCTGCGGAACTTCAGCACATTGAAATTCCGGCCATGCTCGCCCACACGCTCCTGACGATAAAATATAGGTGTGCCACTTTCCAGAAAGACCAGCAGAGCCGTAACCATCATGATGGGAAGGGTAAGCAACAGCAGTGCGGAACTTACGAACACATCGAACGCACGTTTGGCCATGTCCCTGATAGACCCGCGCTGGAAACCATCGGAGAATATCATCCAAC
>CAYIQV010000078.1:0-1118 GCA_964365635.1 uncultured Acidiferrobacteraceae bacterium | reverse complement strand
TTGGCCATGTCCCTGATAGACCCGCGCTGGAAACCATCGGAGAATATCATCCAACTCGGATTCAGGGATTCAAGCTGTATCTGTCCAGTCTCGCGCTCGAAGAACGTCGGCAGATCGACCACATCAATTCCCGCCAGCTTGCATTGCAGAAGCTGCTCCGACGGTAGGCCCCCATTGCGTCGTTCACGGACGCCTACAACGATTTCATCGACCCTGTGTTTCCTCGCGACCGAGAGGATAGTGCCTTGGTCACGCAGCGTTCTGGATGCATTAATACAGCGATCCGAATTGGTCAGCGGCAGACAGCCGACAAGATTGAATTTTCGGTTTCCCAGGGAATCTTTTTCAAGCATCTCAACTTTGGCGGTACGGCTGCCCGACCCCAGCAGCAGGATACGCCGCTTCAACACATCATGATCAACAAATTTCGCAAAGACGAAGCGCAAGAAGGCTGTCCCCATGAATGCTGTAGTGAAAACCAGGGTGAAGGCGCCACGGCCGAGATGCAAAGACGGCACGGAATAGAAAATCAGCAGCATGACAACCATGCCGAGCGCGTAACTGGCGAGAAAACGCGCGTAGTACCCCCACTCCCCTTCTTCTTTCAGCTCCCGGTAATACAGGCCGAGGGCGGTCATGATGGTGAAAATCACCCCGGTAAAAACGAGGGCGCGCGGAAAAATAGGGCCTATGGATTCGATGTCACCATGTGCACCGCCGATAAAACGCAGAGTAATACCCGCGTACATGGAGGAAAAGAGGATAACAACCTCTGCGACCGCCAGCAGGACCAGCGAAGTGGGTATGTAGTGTCGGAATAGCCGGATCATAGAGCAGCTCTGTCAATCCTTATACAAAGGCCCCATGGCGAAACTCGTGCAGCGCCAGGTCCTGAAGCAAAGCGATTGTGCCAACTTTCCGTGGTCCGCTTCTGCGATCCACCCGAATACTGTCATGGCACACAATTACTGAGGAGAGTGCAATGCTTGTGCCAACACCGAAGAGCATCCAGAGGATGCTGGTAAAAAAGATAGGCAATAGACGCCATACATAAAATAGAAAATGGTGCGCCCGGAGAGATTCGAACTCCCGACCACCTGGTTCGTAGCCAGGTACTC
>CAYIQV010000077.1:1123-7284 GCA_964365635.1 uncultured Acidiferrobacteraceae bacterium | reverse complement strand
CCGGGTCGCCGCCGCCGGCGGCATCGAAGAAATGCGTGCCGAAGTGGCGGTCGGTAATCAGCATGGTGACCGCGCCCGCCAGCACCGGCATCACCGCGATCAGCAGAAACGCGGTGATGAACCAGGTCCACACGAACATCGGCATTTTCATCAGCGTCATGCCCGGCGCGCGCATATTGAGGATCGTGGCGATGATGTTGATCGAACCGAGGATGGACGACATGCCGAGCAGATGGACCGACAGCAGCGCGAAGTCGGTGCCGATGCCGCCCTGCACGGACAGCGGCGGATACAGCGTCCAGCCGGCAGCCGGGGCGCCGCCCGGCATGAACAGCGACAGCACCAGCAAGGTGGCGGCAAACGGAAGCAGCCAGAAGGACCAGTTGTTCAGACGCGGCAGCGCCATGTCCGGGGCGCCGAGCATCATGGGGATCATCCAGTTCGCCAGACCGGTGAAGGCCGGCATGGCGAAACCGAAGACCATAACGAGCGCGTGCACCGTGGTCATCTGGTTGAAGAAGTGCGGATCGACGACCTGCAGACCCGGCTGCCAGAGCTCGGAGCGGATCACGAGTGACATCAGGCCGCCGACGATGGCCATGGTGAAGGCGAACACGAGGTACAGCGTACCGATGTCCTTGTGATTCGTGGTAAACAACCAGCGGCTGATGCCGGTCGGGTGTTCGTCGTGATGTGCGTGTGCTGTTGCCATTTTTTATCTCCTCTCGGAATCCGGTTCGTTACTTGCGCAGGGCCTTGACCTGGGACGGCTGGACGATGTCGCCAACCTTGTTGCCGAAGCTGTTTCGCTCGTAGGTAACGAGCGCGGCGATATCGGTATCGTTCATCTGTGCGGCAAAGGCCGGCATCTGGGCGGCGAACTTGCCGGTAGCCAAGCCGTTCAGCACGGCCTTGATGTGTCCCTCCAACGGGCCCGTGGCGACCTTGCTGCCGGCCAGCGCCGGGAACACGTTCGGGATACCCTTGCCTTCGGCGCCGTGGCAGGCCACGCAATTCGCGTAGGCCTTCTCGCCGCGCGCCATCAGCTCATCCTTGCTCCAGGTCTTGCCAGCGCCGGCCGATTCTGCCGCCGCCTTGCTTTTCTGTGTCGCTACCCACTTGGTGAAATCTTCCTGGCTCACGACCTGCACCACGATCGGCATGAAGCCGTGGTCCTTGCCGCACAGTTCCGCGCACTGGCCGCGGTAGGTGCCCGCCTCGTCGGCATTGACCCATAATTCGTTGATAAAGCCAGGGATGGCGTCCTTCTTCACGGCGAGCTGCGGCACCCACCAGGCGTGAATCACGTCGTTGCCGGTATTAAGGAGGCGCACCTTCTTGCCGTCGGGGATGACGACCGGGTTGTCGACTTCCAGCAGATAATGCTCGCCCTTGGGGGCCTTGTTCTCGATCTGGTCGCGCTGGGTGGAAAGCACGCTGAAGAAGCTCACATCCTGATCGGGGTAATCGTATTTCCACTTCCACTGATAACCGGTGATTTTGACAGTGAGGTCAGACTTGCTGGTGTCGGCCATACTGAGCAGTGTTGCCGTCGAGGGGATGGCCATGCCTATGAGGATCACAAAGGGGATGACCGTCCAGATGACTTCCATGGTCATGTTGTCATGGAACTGCGCGGCCTTGTGCCCGCGACTCTTGCGGTGCGCAAAGATCGAATAAAACATGACGCTGAACACAATCACAAAGATGACCAGGCAGACCACCATGACCATGTTGTGCAGCTCAAGAATCTTGTGAGCAATCGTTCCGACGGGCTTGGGGAAATTCATCCCATACTCGGCGAATGCGAGGGGGGCTGAGAGACACAGGCTTAATCCCAGTACCCAGCGGGAAATCATGCCTGTGAAATGCGTTATCAGTGTCATGGACATGCATCGCTCCGTATTAGCAGTATTTAATTCTTGCGGGCACTGGCCACATGCCGTCCCCTGTTTTCTATTTACCTGGCACAGCGCCGCCATAGCTGCATTGGCCTCGTCCCCGCAGGGACAAGCAGCCAAGCATCCGACCGTTCAAAGATGATGATAGAAAGAGACCCCAGAACTTCCGAAGCAACCTTCCCAAACACCTATCGCGCCTGCCCCACTCTTGATCCAGGTCATTGACCTAGATCAAGCGATTTTGCGCGCGCAAACTATCACAAGCATTAAACGCCTGCAACTCACTCTACGAAGCTGAAAATGACTGGATTACAGCGGCAAAAACACTTCTTTCCGGAAAGATACAACCGACTATTTTGCTCAGATTTGCTTCGACAAAGGAAGCAGTCGACTCAAGGGGAAAGCCGGAAACGGGGCCTGGTTTGTACCGTTTTCAAGATACGGGAATGATGCCAGCATCGGCGCCTCGATCCGATCCCGCAGCGCCGACACATTTTCTTCTGCCATGGCCATGTCAGGATCAATCCGGTTGGCCACCCACCCGGCAAGTATCAACCCCCGCTGACGTATCGCGTCTACCGTCAGTAATGCGTGGTTGAGACAGCCGAGCCGCATACCGACAACCAGAATCACCGGCAAACGCAGCGAGTGCGCCACATCCGCCATGGTCAGTCGCGGCCCCAGTGGCGCCAGCCACCCGCCGACACCTTCCACCACAACCCATGGCGCCAGACGATGCAAACGTTCGAAGTGATCAAGAATCGCTTCCACGCGAATTTCCAGTCCCGCGGCCTGCGCCGCCAGATTCGGTGCCACGGCTGGTTCAAAGGCGTAAGGATTCACATCGATGTAGTCCGCCGTCACACCGCTGCTTGCCAGCAGCCATTCGGCATCCTCGTTGCGCAGGCCGTTGGGCGTCTGACGGCAACCACTCGCCACGGGCTTCATGCCGATCGCGCGCTGACCCTGAGTCGCCAATGCCGTCAGCAGCATCCGTGCAATCCGGGTTTTGCCCACAGCGGTATCGGTACCGGCAATAAACCAGCCGCCGCTCATCGCGCTCTGCGTCCGATGCGGCTTACCGGAACCATGACCTCTCCGGAAGACATCGGCCCCTGCTCCGGGACCCATGCATGTCCATACACCACTTCATAGGTGGCGGGAATCCGCCCCGCTTGCGCCATCGATTCATAGGTTCGGCGAAAGTGTTCAAACTTTCCCTTGCCCGTCAGTCCGCGTGTGCGTGCCGCTGATGCGTTATGCGCTCCCAGTTGTTTCAAGTCACGCATAACTTCCATCACGTCTCCGTATGTCAGGGTCAGGTGTTCCACGTCCATGACGGGATCGGCAAACCCGGCGTGCACCAGCATGTCGCCGATATCGTGCATATCGAGAAATCCGTGCACATGCGGACGATCGTCCACCGCGCGCCACGCTTCGCGCAGCTCGCGCAACGTATCCGGCCCGAAGGTGGTGAACATCAGCAATCCACCGGGCCGCAACACGCGCCGGGCCTCGGCAAAAACCGTTTCCGGATTACACCACTGCAAGGTGGCACTGGATACGATCATATCTGCGCAATTCGTCGCTACCGGTAAACGCTCGCCGTCGCCACAAATGAAAGCCTGTTTTCCCGTCAGCCGGTTCCACAGATTGGATCGGCGACGGGCGTACATGGCCATCGATTGCGCGATGTCAATTCCGAGCACACGCGCATGATGGTAACGTTTGGAAAGTTTTCGTGAGCAATAACCAGTGCCACTGCCGATGTCGAGAATAGCCTGTGGCCTGGTCTTCATGAGGTTGAGACGATCGAGCAAGCGGTCGGCGATCTCGCGCTGCAACACCGCCACACCATCATAGGTAGTGGCCGCGCGCTCGAAGGCGGCGCGCAGGTGGCGCTTATCCAGCGTCGATGGCTTGCGTGACAGGACTTCAGGCATCAATGTAGCCCTGCTCGCTACGGCTCGCTCGTCTTGTCATATTGTATGTAGCCCTGCTCGCTACGCTCGCTCGTCTTGTCATATTGAACGAATTCATTAAGTTTTTGCATGAACACCGCGGGGTGCGACAGAAACGGCGCATGCCCCGCCCCGGGAATTATTTCCAAGCGCGCGTCCGGCAATCGATCGGCGACATACTGCGCAGCGCCGACCGGCACCAGCCGATCCCGCTCGCCGTGAATCACGAGCGTCGGTACCTTGATTCCCGGCAATACTGCGCGGCGATCCTCGTCCCTGAGCAGCTGCAACCCTCCGCGTAGAGCGCCTTTGGCTGGCTCGCCATGGAGAAACAACTCATCACGCAGCTTGCGCAACATATCCCGGTCTTCACCGGCGGCGCTTTGCAGGCTCAGAAAACGCGTAAACGTCGCGGCATAATCGGTCTCGATATCCTGCGCAAACTGCGCCAGCACCGACGGCAACATGGCATGTGGCCAGTCCGCCGACCGCACATACTTCGGCGTGGCGCTGACCAACACCAGCTTGGTCACCGTCTGCGGCGTATGTTGGGCGGCGGCCAGCGCAATGAATCCCCCCAGCGACCAGCCAATCCAGATGGCCGGTCCCGGCACCACACGTTGCACCGATTCGGCCAGCGTTTCCGGCGTGAAGGCGCGCAGCACCGCATCGCGTGAGCGCCCGTGGCCGGGAAGATCAATAACTGTGACACGGTAACGCGCCGCCAGCGCGCGCGCGACATCGGCCCACACCCCGCCGTGAAAACTCCAGCCATGCAGCAACACCACGTCCGGGCCTTGGCCATGCTGCTCGTAGTAAAGTGTCATGCCTGTGGCACCGTACCCAACGCCTCCAGCAGGCGCTCGACATGGGAGAATTCATGCGCCGCGGAGAAAGTGAAACGCAGGCGCGCGGAACCTTCAGGAACCGTTGGTGGGCGTATCGCCGGTACCAAAATGCCGCGCGTACGCAGTTTTTTGCTGGCATCGAGCGCGGTCTGCGCGTCGCCGAGGATCAGCGGCTGGATCGGCGTCTCGCCCGCCATCAACGTAAACCCAAGTTCCTGCGCACCCTGACGAAACCGCGCCACCAGTGCCTGCAGGCGCTCGCGGCGCCAGGTTTCCGTGCGCACGATCTTGAGGCTGGCGCGCGCCGCTTCGGCCACGGCGGGCGGGAGCGCGGTGGTATATATATAGGTGCGCGCCTGCTGGATCAGGGTCTCGATCAGTGCTTCCTCGCCCGCCACAAACGCCCCGAACACCCCGAAGGCCTTGCCCAGCGTTCCCATAAGAATCGCCGGTGGCGACAGCGGCACGCCAAGATGCTCGAACGATCCGCGTCCATTTTTTCCGAGCACGCCCAGCCCATGGGCATCGTCCGCCAGCAGCCACGCGCTATGCCGTTGTGCCAGCCGGTGGAGTTCTTTGAGCGGGGCCATGTCGCCGTCCATGCTGAACACGGTGTCGGTGGTGATAAATTTCTGCCCCGGCGTGTCCGTCAGGAACCGATCCAGCCGAGCGCTATCGGCATGAGGGTAGCGCTTCACTTTCGCGCGCGTCAGGCGTGCGGCATCGATCAGCGAGGCGTGATTAAGCCGGTCTTCAAAAATGGTGGTCTCTCGACCACACAACGCGCTCACCACACCGAGGTTGGCCATGTAGCCGGTGGAAAACAGCAGCGCGCGCTGTGCGCCGACAAACTCGGCGAGTTCTTCTTCCAGCGCGTGATGCGCGGCGCTGTGTCCACTCACCAGATGCGAAGCCCCTGCGCCCACGCCGTAACGATCGGCCCCGGCCTTGAAGGCGGCAATGACGGCGGGATGCTGGGCCAGCCCCAGATAATCGTTGCTGCAAAACGACAGCAGGGTTTCGCTGCCGATACGCACTTCCACGCCCTGCGACGAGTCCAGAATCAAGCGCTCACGATACAGGTGTCCGGCGCGGCGGCGTTCGAGCTGTTCCGTGAGCGGTTTCAGAAACAACGAATCCATATTGGCACTACCCGGTAATCGTGAGTAATTGGAACCTACCTCAAAAATACCTTGGCATATGTTTGTAGGGTGGGCATCGCCCACCATCGGACAGCCAGCGAAGCCGTGTTGGTGGGCGATGCCCACCCTACATTCGTTTTGAGATAGGCTCTAGTTTAAGAGGTCAGTATGGGTTTGGATGCGGGCGCGGAGATACCGAAAACCAGTCCCGCCCGCTTCACTCGTTCGTCTTGATGTGACAAGGTAGCCCTACTCGCTTCACTCGTTCGTCTTGATGTGACAAGGTAGCCCTACTCGCTTCACTCGTTC
>CAYIQV010000077.1:0-1023 GCA_964365635.1 uncultured Acidiferrobacteraceae bacterium | reverse complement strand
GTCTTGATGTATATATGTAGGCGGCAGTCTAGACGGTTCCCGGCGGCAGTCAACACAGAATGCTTACAAAAGTTAACAACAGTTTAAGAATTAAACAACGCTGGCTGTGGCCACGGAATTGCCTGTTGTGCGCCGCTTCCGTCCACACGGGCCAGGATCTGTGCGCGCCCTGTGCCGAATCACTGCCCCGGTCCGCCTGCGCCTGTCCCTGTTGTGCCGCGAAGAGCAGCGATCCGGAAACCCCTTGCGGTGAATGTCAGAAACATCCACCGCACTATGCGTACGCCCGCGCGGCATTCGCCTACGCCTCGCCCATTGACCACCTTGTCCAGAATCTCAAATATCATCACCGGCTCGAACTCTCGCGCGTGCTGGGCGACTACCTGGCGGACTGGGTTGTCTCGCTCGAAGATGCACGCCCGGACATTCTGGTCCCGGTACCGCTGCATCCGTCACGGTTGCGTGAACGCGGATTCAACCAGTCGTTGGAGATCGCCAGATTCGTGGCAGAAAGACTGGGGCTCCCGCTCGATCACCAACATGTCCGGCGCATCCGCCCTACGACGCCGCAGACGGAACTTCCGCGCGAACAACGACGCAAGAACGTGCACGGCGCCTTCGAGGCTGATAAGGGCGTGTTTGCCGGGAAGCGTGTGGTCATCGTGGACGATGTCATGACCAGCGGCCATACGGCGAATACCCTGGCGAGCACCTTGCTACGAAGCGGTGCGGCGGAAGTCAGGGTGTGGGTGGTAGCGCGAGCTTAAGCAGCAGTAACACGTGGCAAGTTACCGGTAACAAGAAAAAAACTTCGAGGTTTTTTACCTGCTACTTATTTTTGACAATTGCCAACCGCTGTTTGGCGTATTGCATTAACTTCTCGTCGAGCCCACCGCTACCGATGGCGCGCTGATAGGCCTCGCTGGCCGCCTTCCAGTCTTGTCCGGCTTCCTGCGAGATTCCCATTCCCAGCCACCAGCGGCCTTCCTGCGGGTTCAGGTTGATGGCCTCGGCATAGGCCTT
>CAYIQV010000076.1:0-7368 GCA_964365635.1 uncultured Acidiferrobacteraceae bacterium | reverse complement strand
CGCAGCCCACAAAACCCTGCCACTGCCGTGTTACGTGCGTGTGCGCAATCTGGAGAATGGCCGCGTCATCGTCGCGCGCGTCAACGACCGTGGACCGTTCCTGCACAACCGCCTGATCGACCTCTCTTATGCCGGCGCCGCCCGACTCGGTATCCTCGGCACCGGCACTGGCATGGTCGAGGTGGAAGTCATCAACCCGAATGAAAGCGGCATTCAGATTGCCAAGGCCAGGGAGTCCACCGTTGAGATTTTCCCCTATGCCGCCGGTAAGGAACCGGCCAAACCGCCAGCAACCGCGACCGCACCAAAACTGTATCTTCAGGCAGGCGCTTTTGGCCAGATGGACAATGCCGTCAACCTGCGCAACCGCCTGGAGCGCGAGGCGGCACAACCGGTTTTCATCCAGTCCGCGCTGGTTTCAAATTCCACTGCGCAGGAACCGGCACGCATATACCGTGTCCGCATCGGCCCGCTCACCAGCGTCGAAGAAGGTGACCGGCTGACACAGCAGCTGGCACAGGCTGGCATACCGGATGCCCTGATCGTGGTGGAATAGTGAATCGATTCACCGCGGGACTATCTGCTCCCTTTTTTCTTAGTCTTTGTATCTCTCTGCTGTGCATGCCGTATGCATTCGCCACGGAAACACCGCTTGCGCCTGTGGTAAACGCCGAGGCCTGGCTGCTGCTGGATCACGACAGCGGCCGGGTATTGGCCGAGCACAACGCCGACAAGCCGCTCGCACCCGCGAGCCTTTCCAAGCTCATGACCGCTTACCTTCTTTTCGAAAAGCTGAAGAACGGGAAACTGCGTCTGGACGAGAAAATAACGATCAGCGAGGCGGCCTTAAACGCGAAAGGCGCGCGCCTGTTTCTGCGTCCGGGCGAAGCGGCGGTAGTCGAAGATCTGCTCAAGGGCATGATCGCGCTTTCCGCCAACGACGCGACCGTGCTGCTCGCGGAACATGTTTCCGGCAGCGAGAAAAATTTTGTTTCCGGGATGAACGCCAAGGCCCTGGCTCTCGGCATGAACCACACCGTCTTTGCCAATGTCACTGGCCACGATGCCCAGGGGCAATACACCACAGTGCGCGATCTGAGCCTGCTGGCATCGGCCCTGATCCGTGATTATCCCGATTACTACAAGTGGTTTGCGCTCAAGGAATTTACCTACCGTCAGATAAAACAATACAACCATAACGCGTTGCTCTGGCGCGACACTTCCATCGATGGCCTCAAGACCGGACAAACGCGCGCCGCCGGCTATGGTCTGATTGCTTCGGGTGTACGTGAACATATGCGCCTAATCGCCATCGTGCTGGGCGCAAAAAACGAGAATGCCCGGGTCGAGGCGGGACAGAAACTGATCGATTACGGCTTCCGCCATTTTGAGACACGCCTCTTGTATGCCACCAACAGCCCGGCCACCCGCGTGCGGGTGTGGCTGGGCGATACCCGCGCGCTTCCCATCGGGGTTCCGCAAAACCTGTATCTGACGCTCCCGCGCGGCACGCATGAAAAACTGCGGGCACGGCTGACCGTGCTGGACCGGGTGGTCGCGCCGGTCAGCCTGGGGCAGAAAATCGGCTCGCTGGCACTGGATCTGGACCAGCAGCCGATCGCCGAATATCCGCTGGTGGCGCTCAAGGAAGTCGGGCCGGGCAACCTGTTTCAGCGGTCGCTCGATAATATCCAACTTTGGTTACAATAGGCCGGCGTGAAGCGTAAGGAATGGGTCGATCCCCATTCCTTACCCCTCATACTTTTAACGACCATGAAATACGTGTACCTCAACGGCGAGTTTCTGCCCCCCGATCAGGCCAAAGTTTCGGTCTTTGACCGCGGTTTTGTTTTCGGTGACGGCGTCTACGAAGTGATCCCGGTGTTCGGCGGGCGCATGTTCCGCCTGCCGCATCACCTGATGCGTCTGGCAAACAGCATGGATGCCATCCGCCTGCGCCACCCGCACACGGCCGAGGAATGGAAAACGATTTTCACCCGCCTGATTGCGGAAGGCGGTGGGGGCGATCAGTCGATCTATCTTCAGGTCACGCGCGGCGTGGCGCCGCGCGACCACGCGTTCCCGGCCAATGCGGTGCCGACCGTGTTCGCCTACGCCCAACCGCTCAAGTACCCGCCGGTGGAGCAACTGGCCACCGGCATCGCCGCCATCACCACCGAGGACATCCGCTGGCAGCGCTGCGACATCAAGGCCATCGCGCTGCTGGCCAACGCGCTGCTGCGCCAACAGGCCATCGACCAGGGCGCGGTCGAGGCCATTCTCGTGCGCGACGGACTCATGACCGAGGGCGCGGCGAGCAACATTTTTATCGTCCGCCAGGGCCGTCTCATTACCCCGCCCAAGGGTCCTTTCATTCTGCCCGGCGTCACGCGTGACCTCATCGTGGAAATCGCCCGCGCCCATGGCGTTCCCTGTGACGAAAGATCCGTCCGCTTTGAAGAAATGAATACCGCCGATGAAGTGTGGATGACGAGTTCGACCAAGGAAATTCTCCCGATCACGCGCATCGACGGCAAGCCCGTGGCCAACGGCAAGCCGGGACCGATGCACGCGCGGATGTTTGCGCTGTACAAGGAATACAAGCAGGCATTCGCTCAGGGCAAAGTGGACTGATGACGTCGCCCCAGCGACCCGTGGATGAAATCATCGTGCGCACGCTCGGGCGGGTCGATTACCCCGAGTCCTTTCGCGCCATGCAGCAGTTCACGGACACGCGCACCGAGGCGACCTGCGACGAACTCTGGCTGGTCGAACACCCGCCGGTATTCACCATGGGTCTCAAGGGCCGCGACGGCAAAATAACCCACATCCATAACATCCCGCTGGTTTACAGCGACCGCGGCGGCGACATCACCTATCACGGGCCGGGTCAGATCGTGGCCTACATTCTCATGGACCTGCCGCGGCGTGGCTGGGGAGCGAAGCGTCTGGTCCAGGCCATGGAGCAGGCAGTCATCGACCTGCTGGCTTCCTGCCAGATTCACGGCCAGCGCCGCACCGGGGCGCCGGGCATATACGTCGCGGACAGCAAGATCGCCTCGCTGGGGCTGCGTATTCGCCGGGGAGGGAGTTACCACGGGATCGCGCTCAATATCGACATGGACCTCACCCCCTTCTCCTATATCGATCCCTGCGGCTATCCCGGCCAGCCGGTGACACAACTGGTTGACCTTGGCGTTCGTGCGGACATGGCTGCCGTTGGCCGGGGACTCATCGAGCAACTCTGCCGGGCACTGGGTTATACTGCACCCCACAACACACCGGATTCGACCGCTATTCCGTCGCGCGCCATGCCCCATGGATAACCAAAAAGACAAGACCCGCGCCGCCGTGGGTGAAAAAGGGGCGGCCAAGACCGCACGCATTCCAATCAAGATCGCGCCGCAGACAGAGATCCTGCGCAAGCCGGCATGGATTCGGGCCAAGAGCCCGACGCATCCCGAGGTTGGCCGGCTCAAGAGTCTGCTGCGCGCGCATGAGCTGAACACGGTGTGCGAAGAGGCTTCGTGCCCCAATCTCGGTGAATGCTTCAGCCACGGCACCGCCACCTTCATGATCATGGGCAGGCTGTGCACCCGGCGCTGCCCGTTCTGCGATGTCGCTCATGGCCGGCCGGCGGCGCTCGATGCCAACGAGCCGGAGCATCTGGCCCAAGCCATCGCCGAGATGAAATTGAAATTCGTCGTCATCACCTCCGTCGACCGCGACGACCTGCGCGACGGCGGCGCGGCGCACTTCACCGCCTGCATCCGCGCCGTGCGCGCCCGTTCGCCTTCGACCTCGATTGAAATCCTGGTGCCGGATTTTCGCGGACGCCTCGATGTCGCCCTTGGCCTTCTCGGCGACGCGTTGCCGGATGTGTTCAATCACAACCTTGAAACCGTGCCACGCCTGTACAAGGCCGCCAGGCCCGGCGCGGATTACCGCCATTCGCTGGAACTGCTGCGCCGGTTCAAGGAACGCCACCCACGGGTTCCCACCAAATCGGGACTCATGGTCGGCATTGGTGAAACGAACGAAGAAATCATCGACGTCATGCGTGATCTGCGGGAACATGGTTGCGAGATGCTCACCATCGGCCAATACCTGCAACCGAGCCGGCATCATCTGCCGGTGCTGCGTTTCGTTACGCCGGAAGGGTTTGCCCAATTTGCGCGCACCGCCGAGGCCATGGGGTTCCGCAACGTGGCAAGCGGGCCGATGGTGCGCTCCTCCTACCACGCCGAGCGTCAGGCGGCCGGGATTTCTGCCTGAACATGGTCGAGATTTGGACCAAAATCGTTCCGCTGCTGCTGGTGCCTCCGGGCATCATCCTGATCGTGGCGCTGCTTGGGTTTCTCATTCAGATCCGCTGGGTGCTGCTCGGCACTCTTATTGTCTTTCTCAGCTTCACTGCTTTGTTGATCCTCAGTCTCCCCCTCACCGGCTATCGGCTCGTGGCCGGAATCGAGTCGCGCTTCCCGCCGCTCAACCTCTCCGCGCCCCTGGACACGCAATCTCCCGCCGGGGCCATCGTGGTGCTGGGAGGCGGACGCTATACCGATGCCGTGGAATACGGGCAGGGAGACACGGTAAGCACCCTGGCCTTGGAGCGTTTGCGCTATGCCGCCTACCTGCAGCGCCGTACCGGGCTCCCCATTCTGGTCAGCGGCGGTAAACCTTATGGCGAACAGACCTCCGAGGCAGCGCTCATGCAGGAGACACTGACACGCGACTTTCAGGTGGCAGTAAAATGGGTGGAAGATAAATCCGGCAACACTTTCGAGAACGCCCTGTACACGAAACAGATGCTTGCCGCGGCCGGGATCCGGCGCGTTTATCTGGTCACCCATGCCTGGCACATGCCGCGTTCGGTCTGGGCATTTGAAAACGCCGGTTTAAGCACCATCCCCGCGCCCATGGGTTTTACCACCCTCAGCAAGGAAGATCGCGACACCCTGGGGTACTTTCCGTCCACCTATGGCCTGCGTCTGAGCAGTCTGGGGCTACGCGAACGGGCCGGGCTCATGTGGTACCAGCGCAAGTACCGCGCGGTCGAGGTAGCGGCGGAAAAAACGCCCGCCCCGGCGCACTAGCAGGTTGCTGAAAAACTCCTTGTATACCCTTCGACAAGCTCAGGGCGAACGAAAGAGGCATTGAGAACATTAAAACTTTCCGTTCGTGGTGAGCCTGTCGAACCACAAATAAAGACTTTTCAGCAACCTGCTAGACTGCTCCGTGGGATAAACGACTAGCCGATCACTTCGAAGCGCCGCCGGTCAACAAACGCAGTGACGGCTTGTCCGTGGGATAAACCGCGGTATCGTCAGCGTACTGCTTCTGAATGTCCTGGATGGTGTCGATGTGCCGCAGCATCGTATCGATGCAATCGGGATCAAAATGCCGGCCCCGCGTATGGCGCATCTGGTCGGTGACATCTTTCATGGACCAAGCCTTTTTATAGGGGCGCACGGAGAGCAACGCATCCATTTCATCCGCCACCGCGACGATTCGACCTGCCATAGGTATGTCCTCGCCCACGAGTCCACGTGGATAACCTTGGCCATCGAATTTCTCGTGGTGCGAGTGAGCGATCTCGGCTCCCATGCGCAACAGCGATGAGCTCGAATCCTTCAACACGTCGTAACCGATGGTGGTGTGGGTCTTCATCACTCCCCACTCCTGGGGAGTCAGCTTCCCCGGTTTAAGCAAGATGCGGTCCGGGATACCCACCTTGCCGATGTCGTGCATCGGCGCAGCGAGGTAAATCATGTCGCAAAATGGCTCGTCAAAACCGAGCTCCCGGGCGATCAGCTGCGAGATATGCGCCACGCGGTGCATGTGATTGCCGGTCTCCTCGTCACGACAGCTGCTCAGGTTCGCCAGCATTCTGAAAATGATCTGCTCGTGCTCGCGCTCAAGCGCCTGTTTGGCCACCGCTTCCACGTCCTGGGCCAGACGCTCGATCCTGGTCCGCGGGTCCACAAGATTCATGCGCAGCGCTATCAGGTTGCACACACGAGCCTTGATCTCAGCGGGATCGACGGGGCGGGTCAGAAAGTCGGTGGCGCCGTGGAGCAGCGCCCGCTGCCGCAATTCCTTCTCATCCGCCCCCGTGATAATGATTATGGGTATGCCCTTGAAGCCAGGAAGCTGCCGCGCGCTGTCGATAAACTCAATGCCATCCATTTCCGGCATGTGGTAATCCACCAGGCAGAGGTCAGGCTCGTTTTCACGGCACCAGGCCAATGCCTCTCTCGGGGAAGTGAAATCCGCCGTGACACTTGTTTCGACACCGGCCAATCCCTTGAGCATCTGCTGCAGCAGATAGAGATTGTCCTTGTCGTCGTCCAGCAGAAGAATGGTGGGACTCATGGTCGCGATACCTCGCGTGATGATCTGCCTAAATAATGTACAAGTTCCGTGCCAGCCAGATATCCACATTAAACTCCGGGGAAATTGGCACTTAAAATTTTCTGAAAACTGCTATCAGGGATCGCTTTAATTAAGCCTGATTTATTGATAGCTCTTCTTTGTTTACGCAAATTGTGGCCATTAATCAGGCACTCTGTACTGTTTAAACTACGTGAAATCCTGAGCGACACGGTATGACATGAGCGGTATGTCCTTATTTATAAGGGAAACGACTCATGTTGGCATTTCCAGGAATTGGTTAATCGTCCTTGGCATGTCCCTTGCTTATATCTAGACTTTAAAGAGTTCAACCAACTGGTTAAGGAAAAAGGAAAATCCATGGCGGCCAACACAGTCAATTCTCACGGTACCCCGATCCCCAGCCCTAAGGTCACGCTCGACCTGAACGGGCAGATCTCACCTGGCCCGTTACCGTCGCTCAAGCGGGCGCTGGCCAAGCTGAAAAATGGCGAGGTACTGTTACTGATCAGCGATTACCCGGGAATCGAGGGTGACCTGTTTCTGTGGGCGAAGCAGACAAACAATCAGGTTCTGTTCGTCGACCGCAGCGCCAAAAAGGGTTTCGGTTTTTATGTCCTCAAGGGCGACCCTTGGCCGGCAACAAAATCACTGGATGTCACCGGCAGCCGCTGCCCAACGCCGGTAATCGAGGCCGCCAGCACGCTTCTGCGCCTGCAAAAGGGCGAAACCATCAAGCTCGTCAGCGATTGCGAGGTCTCACCCACGGAAGTCAACACCTGGCTCAAGAACACGGGTCATAAACTGCTGGGGATGACAGAAGACGCGCGTGGGGTGTTCCGCTTCTACATCCAGAAATAACGTCGGACGTTTCCTGACATAAAAAAAGGGTTAGCGGTGAGCTAACCCTTTTTTTATGTTGGTGGGCCCGGCAGGACTCGAACCTGCGACCTAGGGATTATGAGTCCCCAGCTC
>CAYIQV010000075.1:0-7374 GCA_964365635.1 uncultured Acidiferrobacteraceae bacterium | reverse complement strand
AGCGCACCGGTAAAGCTGACTATGACCCCCCGGTTATTCGTGACGCTGTCAGGTTCAAAGGCCGATACCGTTTTTCCACCCAGGATTACCTCTCTGTTAGGGCTGCGCCCCAATTCCCAGCGCTCATAATACGGTTCGATGTTCAGTCGCTGTTTTTTTTGCAGCGGCCGGCTCCAAGGGAAGGCGATGCGTGTGCCGTTCCGCTCGGCCAACGGGAATTGCACGGTATTGAATTCCATACTGGGACTGAGCGTGCGCTGTATTCGCAGATCGATTTTCCATGTGTGGTGATCACCTTCATCCAGCACGTGGTTCAACCCCAATGCGGCATAATCCCAGCGATAGATTTCGGTCAAGCCGGATACGGCCCCGATGGAACGTATTGCGCGATGCCAGTAATGATGGCCCACCCCGCCATAAAGGGAGTAGCTGGGCCTGCCCTCCACGTAAAAATGCCGACCAAATTTAAAAAATACATCCAGAATAATGGCGTCGCTACGCGTGACGACGGCGACGCCTGTCTGGGTTTGTCCATCGTACAGAACATCGCCAGCGTGATAATCCAGCTTGCCCGTGACGAACCAGTCGTTTTCCGTCCGGGTCGCCTCTAGCGTGAGCCCCGGGAGAAAACCGTTTTCATAATCCAGAAGACCGCCATCCACATCGTATTCCGCATAGCGAAAGTCCAGAAACGAAACACCTACCGACACTGACATTTCAGTTTCCGGAGACACATCCGCAGACAGTGCGAAAGATGGCCATAAGAAGATCAGCCCAGTCAGGCAAAAACTCGATAGAAAATGCGGGCGATGGTTATTGTGAGAAATCTTAAGGGACACGCAGAGACCGATCTTGTATTTTATGCACTCAGAAAAATCCCCCTCGAAGGGGGAATCCAGTATTCGGGTATTCCTGTCGCTCAGGCCAGCATCTGAATCGCCTTCCGGCACATATCCATGATGATGCCGACCCAGGGCAATATGCCCACCAGCAACAGCGCATTCATCCCGATCAGCACCTGCATGTCCCGCCCCGCTACGATCGGCTCATGCACCGCGGCGTCGTCAAAATACATGAGCTTGATAATGCGCAGGTAATAATAGGCGCCCACGACAGCCAGCAGCACGGCCACGATGGCCAGCCAGGTCATGTCCGCGCTAATCACGGACTGAATCACCAGCAGTTTAGCGTAGAACCCGGCCGTGGGCGGGACACCCGCCATCGACAACATCAGCAGCAGCATCAAGAACGCATACCACGGGCTACGCTGGTTCAGGCCCTTGAAATCCTCCAGGCGCTCCGCCTCGAATCCCGCGCGCGACAGCAGGATGATCATGCCGAAGGCGCCCAGACTCATCACCGCGTAAATCAGCACGTAAAACATGGCAGAGCTGTAGCCGTTGGGGCTCGCGCTCAGAATGCCGAGCAGAAGAAAACCCATGTGGGATATCGAGGAATAGGCCAGCATGCGCTTGATGTTGTCCTGGGCGATGGCGGTGATGTTGCCCAGGGCAATCGACAGCACGGCAATAATCGTCAGCATCTGTTGCCAGGAAACCGAGAGCGGCTCCAGCCCCCCGACCAGCAAACGGATAATCATGGCGAAGGCCGCCACTTTGGGCGCCGTGCCAATATACAGCGCCACCGCCGTCGGCGAGCCGTGGTACACATCCGGCACCCACATGTGAAACGGCACCGCGCCCAGCTTGAACGCCAGTCCCGAGATCACGAACACCAGCCCGAATATCAGAATAATGTCATCGCTGGACATCCGGGTGATGGCGCGGCTCACCGCCGCGATATCCAGGCTTCCGGTCGCGCCATAGATCATGGACATACCGTACAACAACATGCCGGAGGCGATCGCGCCCAGCACGAAATACTTCATGGCTGCTTCGGTAGCATCGCCCGAATCACGCTGAAACGCGATCATGGCGTACAGCGAAAGTGACAGCAGCTCCAGTCCGAGGTACAGCGTCAGGAAATGACTGGCCGAGGCCATCACCATCATGCCCACGATGCCGAGCAGGCCCAGGACAAAGTACTCGCCGCGGTACATCCCGCGCACGCGCAGGTAATCACGCGAATAGGCAAACACGAAAAAGGCAATGCCATAAATGGCGAGCTTGAGCACATCCGCCAGGGGGTCCTGCACAAACATGTGGTTGAAGGTGAACACCGGCGCGGCCGTCATCCCCTTGAAGGTAAGAATGAATGCGCCCACCAGCGTGGCCTGTGTCAGCAAATAGGTCACAACGCGCTGCCGGTCCGACAGGAACAAGTCGAGAATCAGAATCACGCAAGCCATGGAGAACACAAAGATCTCCGGAATGGCAGGCAACATGTCAGGGGTAACGAATTTCATCTTGCTCTCACCGCAAAGACGCAAAGGACGCAAAGATTCTTAAAGTTCATTAACGACTCTCTTAATACCATTCTTAAGCATGGCAACGTTGAAATTAATCAAAATTCCTAATTTCAAATTGGACAACTTCAGATACGTCAACAGCTGTGCGCTATGTATCGGTTGTAGCTGATCCACTGCTTTTAGCTCCAAAATTACCAAACCATCTACGACTAAATCTAACCGATATCCACAATCGAGCTTAGAACCTTTATATGCAACCGGTAATGTCTTTTGTCTCTCAAATTTGACATTACGATTAGTCAATTCATAACAGAGACATTCTTCGTACGCCGATTCCAGCAAACCCGGTCCAAGATGCCGATGAACCTCTATTGCCGCACCAATAATCTCATTCGAAAGCTCATCTTCTTTCAACATAAATCTGCTGCTTGTAATTATTTAGTCAAATTCTTTCTTTGCGTCCTTTGCGTCTTTGCGGTAAATACAATATTTACAACTTGGACACCGCCACCTGTTGCACCAGGTGTTCGACGGACGCATGCATCACATTCAGGAACGGATACGGCCACAGGCCCATCACCAGCACCGCCAGCGCCAGCAGCGCGAGGAAGACCCCCTCGCGCGGCGTGATGTCGGTCAACGCCTCGACATGTTTATTGGCCACGGCGCCAAAAATGACGCGCTTGTACATCCACAGGCTGTAGGCCGCGCCAAATACCAGCGTGGTCGCCGCGGCAAACGCATACCACACGTTCACCTGGAAAGCGCCGAGGATCACCAGGAACTCGCCCACGAATCCGGACGTGCCGGGCAGACCGCTGTTGGCCATGGCGAACAGCATCATGAACGCGGCGAATACCGGCATGCGATTGGCCACCCCGCCGTAATCCTTGATCTGGCGCGAGTGCAACCGGTCATACAGCACACCGACGCACAAAAACAGCGCCGCGGAGATGAATCCGTGCGACACCATCTGGGCGATACCGCCCTCGATACCCTGGGCATTAAAGACGAAAAACCCGAGCGTCACAAAGCCCATGTGGGCGATGGAAGAGTAGGCGATCAGCTTCTTCATGTCTTCCTGCACCAGCGCCACAAGGCCGATATAGACCACGGCGATAAGTGACAGCGCAATCATGAAGCCGGCCAGCTCGTGGCTGGCATCCGGGAGAATCGGCAGCGAAAACCGCAGAAAACCGTAGGCGCCCATCTTCAGCATGATCGCCGCCAGGATCACCGAGCCGCCGGTGGGCGCCTCGACGTGCGCGTCCGGCAGCCATGTATGCACCGGCCACATGGGCACCTTGACGGCAAAGGCCGCAAAAAACGCGAAGAAGATCAGGATCTGCTCCTTCATCCCCAGCTTGAGGTAATGCATGGACTGAATATCGAAACTGCCGCCGCCCTTGAAATAGAGATAGATGAAGGCCACCAGCATCAGCACCGAGCCAAGAAAGGTGTAGAGGAAAAACTTGATGGTGGCATAGACCCGGTTCGTGCCACCCCACAGGCAGATGATGACAAACATGGGCACCAGCATCGCTTCCCAGAAAACATAAAACAGGATGGCATCGAGCGCGCTGAACACGCCGATCATCAGGCCTTCCATGATCAGGAACGCCGCCATGTACTGCGCTACCTTGTTCTGGATCACTTGCCACGCGGAGATGATGACCAACACCGTGCTGAAACTCGTCAGCAGAATCATGAGCAGGGAAATACCGTCGATGCCCAGGTGATAGCGGATATGCAGCGCCTCGATCCACGCATAATCCTCCACGAACTGCATCGCCGGGGTATTCACATTGAAGTGGGTGTAAAGCGGTATCGTGGCAGCGAAGGTGGCAATGGCCACTCCCAGGCTCAGCTTGCGCGAGAAATCAGCGTTGCGGTCGTTGCCGGTCAACAACACCAGCACGGCGCCGAGTATCGGCAACCAGGTGGCAAAGCTCAGGGCGTGTGCAGCAAGCATGGCGTTACCGGTGCAGGAAGAAAGTAATGAGAAAGAACAGGCCCAGGATCATGGCAAAGGCATAGTGGTACACGTATCCGGACTGGAGGTGCCGGATCACCGACGATACCCAGCCGATGACACGCGCCGTGCCATTAACAGCCATGCCGTCAATCAGTTTCACATCGCCCACTTTCCATAACAGGTGTCCAAAGAAGCGCGCGCCGCCGGCGAATACGAATTCGTTGAACTCGTCGAAAAAATATTTGCGCGACAGGATGGTATAAAGCGTATTGGCCTTGGTGCGCAGCTGATCGGGCAGGAAGGGATAACGGATGTACATGAGCCAGGCCAGTCCGATGCCGGCCACGGCCAGCAGGAACGGCGGTGACTGCAACCCATGCGCGATAAAGGGTCCGAGGCCGCTGTAGTGCTGGCCGATCTCGCGCACCACGTCGTGCACCGGCAACACCTTGATGGACTCGGAAAAATAACCGCCGAACAACAGCGGCTCAATCATAAAGAATCCGGACACGAGTGAAGGGATGGCCAGCAACATAAGCGGCACCGTCACCACCCAAGGCGATTCTTTCACCTGCTTGAGCGTGTGGTCGTCCATACGTGGTTTGCCATAGAACGTCATGAACAGCATGCGAAAAGTGTAGAAGGCCGTGACAAACACACCCATCAGCACCGCCGCATAGGCAAAACCGCTGCCGCGGAGGTGCGAATGCTGCACGGCTTCGATGATCATGTCCTTCGAGAAGAACCCGGCAAACGGCGGAATGCCGGCGAGCGCGAGCGCGCCCACCCAGGCGGTGATAAAGGTGAATGGCATGTACTTCTTGAGCCCGCCCATCTTGCGCATGTCCTGCTCGTGGTGCATGGCAATGATGACCGAGCCCGCGCACAGGAACAGCAGTGCCTTGAAGAAGGCATGGGTCATGAGATGAAAAATGCCAACGCTGTAGGCCGAGGCGCCCTGCGCCACCATCATGTAGCCAAGTTGTGACAAGGTCGAATACGCGACCACGCGCTTGATGTCATTCTGCACGATGCCCACAAAGGCCATGAACAAGGCAGTGATCGCGCCGATCACCAGTACCACCGACAACGCCGTTTCCGACAGTTCATACAACGGCGACATGCGCGCCACCATGAACACACCGGCCGTGACCATGGTCGCGGCGTGGATCAGGGCTGAAATCGGCGTCGGGCCTTCCATCGAATCCGGCAGCCACACATGCAGCGGGACCTGCGCCGATTTACCCATGGCACCGATAAACAGCAGGATGCAAATCACGCTCATCAGGCTCCAGTCCATGCCCGGCATGATCTGAATCGTTTTAGCGGCCAGTTGCGGCGCCATGGAAAACACCGCGCCATAGTCAAGCGTGCCAAAGGCCATGTAGATGGCGGCGATCCCCAGAAGAAAACCGAAATCGCCGACGCGGTTGACGAGGAAGGCCTTGAGGTTGGCATAGGTCGCCGACTCGCGCGTGAACCAGAAGCCAATCAGCAGGTACGACATCAGGCCCACCGCCTCCCAGCCGAAAAACAACTGCAGAAAGTTGTTCGCCATCACGAGCATCAGCATGGCAAAGGTAAAGAGCGCGATATAGCTGAAGAAACGCTGGTAGCCGGGGTCTTCATGCATGTAGCCAATGGTGTAGATGTGCACCATCAGTGATACGAACGTGACCACCACCATCATGAGCACAGTCAGGGGATCGATCAGGAAACCGATTTCCATCGGGATGCCGCCGCTCACACCCCAGGTGTAGACCGCACCGTTGAAAGTGTTGCCGGCGAGCACATCCGGCAATACCACGAAGGCCGACAGGGCAAAGGCGACGGCGACGCCAAGAATGGCCACGGTGTGCGCACCAACGCGGCCGATCTTCCAGCCGAGCAACCCTGCCAACAGCGCACCCGCCAGGCAGGACAGCGGAATTGCCAGGTAAACCATCTCCATGTCGAAGGAAAATTCGGACACGCGTTATCCTTTCAGACTGCTCAGGTCTTCAACATTGATGGTCTGGCGGTTGCGGAACACCACCACCAGAATGGCAAGCCCGATGGCCGATTCGGCCGCGGCCACCGTTAGAATAAAGAATACGAAAATCTGTCCTGCAGTGTCGCCCAGGTAATGCGAGAAGGCGATAAAATTCATGTTCACGGCGAGCAACATGAGTTCGATCGCCATCAGCAGGATCACGAGATTTTTGCGATTGAGGAAAATCCCCACCACGCTCAGGGAAAACAGGATGGCCCCGAGAATCAGGTAATGGTTGAGTGGAATCATCGCCTCCCCCTTGTCCTTTTTATGATCGCTTGACGCAAAGGCGCAAAGACGCAAAGTAAGAAAAGTTCTTTATTTTTCATTTTTTAGATGTTCTTTGCGTCTTAGCGTCTTTGCGTCAAAAATTCGTATTAACTTTTCTTCTCGGTGCGCATCTTCACCAGACGCACACGTTCTTTTGGATTGATATCGATCTGCTGTCTCGGATCCTGGTACTTGGTGTCCTTGCGCCGGCGCAGCGTGAGCGCGATCGCGGCCACAATCGCCACCAACAGAATCAGCGCGGCCACTTCGAAGGGATAGGCATAAACCGTGTACAGCAGCCGTCCCAATTCACGCGTGTTGCTGTAACCGGCGGGCAGCGCACCGGGCTCCGGCATCAGCCGCAGCCCAAAACGGTCCGCGCTCAGGATAATCCCCATCTCGATCACGAGCAGCGCCGCCACCAGGCCGCCAATGGGCAAGTACTCGCCGAACCCCTCACGCAGCCGCACCAGATTGACATCAAGCATCATGACGACAAACAGGAACAAAACCATGACCGCGCCGACGTACACCAGCACCAGCACAATCGCCAGAAATTCCGCCTGTAACAGCATCCACAACCCGGCCGCGCTGAAAAATGCCAGCACCAGAAACAACGCCGCCCGTACCGGGTTGCGCACCGTGATCACCATCGCCGCCGCAAACACCAGCACAGCGCTGAAAAAATAAAAGACGATTTGTTTAAATTCCATATTATTATTTCTTAAC
>CAYIQV010000074.1:0-7394 GCA_964365635.1 uncultured Acidiferrobacteraceae bacterium | reverse complement strand
AGGGAAGCTCTGAACAAGCCTCCCGTTCGCCCTGAGCTTGTCGAAGGGTGAACGGGAAATGCCATAAATGACAGCCAATTTGTCCGTTCATGGTTCGACAGGCTCACCACGAACGGACTTGATCAGAGGTTCCCTAGAGAGATGACAGCAGTGTCGACGCCGACCGCAAGATTCTTCTTCCAGCCACAGAGTGGCAAACCGAACATAAAATATATATAATGAAGATATACATGAGGAACCGCCATGACCGCCCGCACCACCGCTAAATTGCTCCTGCGTTTTCGCCCCACCGACAACCTCCATGGGGTCAGCCGCACCACGGTCGAACGCCTGGCCGAAGAACTGGGCCTCAACGAAACCCAAGTGATTCACTTCGCACTCAAGCGGCTGGCGAACGAAGTGCTGCCGGCCTACACGGCCGACGACGGCCCGTTGACCGACAAAGACCTGCAGGCCATCCAACACCGCGCCGGCAAGGCGCGCGGCAAATCCATTCGCACGTCGCTGGTTTAACAAGCCCCGTGCGCTGGTGGAACGAACCGCAAGCTGGCGACATCATGTGGTGTCGCTTTCCTGAGGACTTACGCTTAACCCCTGGGCGCAAGCCGCGGCCGGCGCTGGTACTTACGGTATTCGGCGATGAGGCCCCGGAATACCGCGTGCGCGTCGTGTACGGCACCAGCCAGAAGACAGACCGGCTCTATGCCGGGGAATTCCGGATCGCCGATGCCGACGGCGACGCCTACCGCCTCTCGGGTCTGAGCTATACCACCAAATTCAACCTTAAACGTTCAGTTGAGCTGCCTTACAACGATGAATGGTTCGGAGTGCCCCCAGGTGCGCCGCGCGGTCAAGTGCCGCGGCTGGGGGTATTGCATCCGAGCTTGCTGCCGCGGGTCCAAGCAGCATGGGCCGGCGCAAGACATCGTTAAATTGGAGGGCACTTCTATAAATTGGGAATCACCTTCTCCCTCCGGGAGAAGGTTGGGATGAGGGGGTATAAATTCATGCGTTTACTCCCCTCACCCTGGCCCTCTCCCGGAGGGAGAGGGGATTTTTAGAAGTGCCCTGGAGAATTGCGCGCAGCGCAATACGGGCTGTGACCGGAACCATGATATGGGTTAACTGATCCGCAAGATTATGATTCCAGCCGCACTTTGGCCAATAGCCAATATTCCCTTCGTTTCCGCTAGAATAACGGCGCGCCCCGGTAGCTCAGTGGATAGAGCGGCCGCCTCCTAAGCGGCAGGTCGCCGGTTCAACTCCGGTCTGGGGCACCATTTCAAAGATTGATATATCTTCAACCCGCCTTGGGGAGACCTGCTTGCTGGAAGTAGTAAATCTTGAGTGTGTCCGCGGCGACCGCCCGCTCTTCTGCGGCCTGTCTTTTTCGCTCAAGCCGGGCGTGCTGCTGCATGTCACCGGGGCCAATGGCAGCGGCAAGACCACCTTGCTGCGCACCCTCTGCGGCCTGTCACAGCCCGCCGCCGGAACGATCCGCTGGAACGGCGCCACGATCCATGAACTCGGTGACGAGTACCGCCAACACTTCTCCTATGTCGGTCACAGCAATGCCATTCAGGGCGAATTAACGCCGGAAGAAAATCTGCGCGCCGCCGCCTGCCTGTCGGGCGATGCCGATACGACGCCCACACGGAAAATTCTGGAACATCTGGGTCTCGGCGCCCACCATTACTTCCCGGCCAAGGTTCTCTCCCAAGGACAGAAGCGCAAGCTCGCGCTCGCGCGCCTGGCGATTCAACGCAAGCCACTGTGGATTCTGGACGAGCCCCTGAGCGCGCTCGACGTACGCTCGGTTGGGCTGATCACCGAAATTCTGGTGGGCCATCTCGGTACCGGCGGCATGATCATCCTCACCTCGCATCAGGAGTTCGATGTCGCAGTCAAAACCGTTGTGCAAATCCAGCTCGACGCCTGAACATGCCAAGCCTGCTCAAAGCCGTTAGCTGCCTTCTCCGACGCGACCTCACCGTGGCCCTGCGCCGCAGCACGGACGTGCTGACACCGCTTATCTTTTTCATTATCGTCGTCAGCCTTTTCCCATTGGGGCTGGGTCCCGAGCCTTCAGTGTTACGGACCATCGCGCCGGGGGTGATCTGGGTCGCGGCATTGCTGGCGACCATGCTGTCGCTGAACCGCCTGTTCGCCAACGACTACGCCGATGGCACACTGGAACAGATGCTCCTGTCGCCCCACCCGCTCACGGCCCTCGTGCTCACCAAAGTGATTTCCCACTGGATGCTGACCGGCCTGCCGCTGGTGCTGATCTCGCCGTTGCTCGCCCTGCAACTCAACCTGCCGGCAACGGCCATGAAAACGCTCACGCTATCGCTCCTGCTCGGCACACCGGTTTTGAGCCTGCTGGGCGCGGTCGGCGCCGCGCTGACGCTGGGATTGCGCGGTGGTGGTGTGCTGGTTTCGCTGCTGGTACTGCCGTTATATACTCCCGTCCTGATTTTTGGCGCGGGCAGCGTGGCGGGATCCATCGCCGGCATCGACATCGAAGCACACTTTTCCCTGCTCGCGGCCTTTCTCACGCTGGCGTTGAGTTTCGCGCCCTGGGCCACGGCGGCCGCTTTGCGGGTTTCTCTGGATTGACGCCACATCATGTTTAATTTTTATAAATACGCGGCACCGAAATATTTTTACTCCCTCGCCGGACAACTGACGCCATGGATAATGGGGCTTACGGTGCTGTTGTTAGCCGTGGGACTGTACCTTGGCCTGTTCGTCGCGCCGGTAGATTACCAGCAAGGCGAGAGCTACCGCATCATGTTCATTCACGTCCCAGCTGCGTGGATGTCGATGTTCATCTACGTCTCCATGGCCGGCGCCGGCGCCATAGCGCTTGTCTGGAACAGCAAACTGGCGGAAGTATTTGCCAGCGCCTGCGCGCCGATCGGCGCCTCGTTCACATTCCTGGCGCTCGTGACCGGCTCGCTCTGGGGTAAGCCCATGTGGGGCGCGTGGTGGGCATGGGATGCGCGCCTGACCTCGGAACTTATTCTCTTTTTCCTGTACATAGGCTACATGGCATTGCAGGCGAGCATCGATGACCCCAAGCGCGCCGCCCGCGCCTCCGCCATTCTCGCGCTCGTGGGCGTGGTCAACATTCCCATCATCCATTTCTCCGTAGAGTGGTGGAATACGCTGCACCAGCCGGCCTCGGTCAGCAAGATCGGCAAACCCTCGATCCACCCGAGCATGCTCGCGCCCCTGTTGCTCATGGCCATCGGCTTTACCACTTATTTTGTGGCGGTCGCCCTGATGCGCATGCGCAATGAAATTCTGGAACGGGAAAAACACACCACGTGGGTGGTTCAGGTATTGGAGTCCAAACCGTGAACTGGTCTGAATTCTTCGCCATGGGCGGCTACGGAGTCTACGTGTGGAACTCCTACGCGCTGGCGGCCGTGATACTGGTGTTTAACGTTTACCTGCCGCTGCGTCGGCGCCGGGTGGTATTGCGCATGTTGCACGAATTTCTGCGGTTAAAGGGACAAAACAAATGAAGGCAAGACACAAAAGATTGGCCATCGTCGTCACTGGCGTAGTGGGGATTACGGTCGCCGGCCTGTTCGTGATGAACGCCTTTCGCAGCAACCTGGTTTTCTTCTACTCGCCCACGGAAGTACTGGAGGGTAAGGTGGCGATCGATAAAACATTCCGCATCGGCGGCATGGTGGAGAAAGGCAGCGTGCGTCGCGCACCGGACGGCCTCAAGGTGGATTTCATCGTCACCGATAACAATAAAAAAATTCCGGTGCACTATGAAGGCATCCTCCCTGACCTGTTCCGCGAAGGTCAGGGCGTAGTGGCGCAGGGACGGCTACAGGCAGGCAATGTCTTTGTCGCGGCGGAGGTGTTGGCCAAGCACGATGAAAAATACATGCCGCCGGAAGCCGCTCAAGCCATGAAAGGTGGCGCCTATGCACCAAGCACAGACACGAAGAAACCATAAACTCTACAAGCCATGTTAACCTACATTTCTGCATTCATCCTGTGGCTCAGCCTTTCGATTGTTGCAGGAGTAGTTGCGCGTTCTAAAGGCAGATCGGCTGTCGGTTATTTATTTTTATCTATTTTTCTTAGTCCCTTAGTTGGCCTAATCGCAATTGCACTACTCCCACCAATTCAAAAAGCTGAAACAGCGACGGAGAAAGAAAAATCTTCCATAGCAGTATTTCTAATACCTATCGGACTTATCGCTTTGTTAGGGATTCTTCTTTGGAATGGTCTTTCGCTTGATCCGCGCCGCATTCCCTCGCCGCTGATCGGCAAGTCGCTGCCCGCCTTCTCGCTGCCGACGGTGGCCGACCCGGCGCGCAAGGCGGGCCGTGATGATCTGCGTGGGCGTGTGTACCTGCTCAATGTCTGGGCTTCGTGGTGTGTGGCCTGCCGCCAGGAACACCCCTACCTGAACGAACTGACCAGCCGCAAGGCCGTGACCGTCATCGGACTTAACTACAAGGACAAACGCGAGGATGCGCTGCAGTGGTTAGGCAGCCTCGGAAACCCGTATGAGATGAGCTTGTCGGATACGAATGGACGATTGGGGATGGACCTCGGCGTGTACGGCGTACCGGAGACCTTTGTCATCGACAAGCAGGGTGTCATTCGCTACAAACAGATTGGACCGCTCACACCGGAAGCGTGGGAAACGAAAATCGCACCGCTGATTAAAGAGCTCTCCTGAAAAATATTTAATGTAGGGTGCGCCCTGCGCACCGTTCGTGTTTTTACACACTCTGGGCCAGGAGCAGGCATTGGGCGACCCCAACAAAATAAATCAGCCCCATTTTTCGCAATCGTCAAAACCAAGCTAAGAAGAACCACTTCAGCCACCTCAATTCCCGTGCTAGTTGAAGAAAAAATTTATACTTTACCTCCCGTTCGGCTATGCGCGACCCTGACCGACGGCGGCGATTCTGGCTGAATTGTTGGGATATTGGCATAGTACCGTCTCCAGAAAATAAATCGACTTCACTGAACGCCAATATCCTACAGATTTAAAAAAGGAATGTGGGGGGTGACTTTTTTTGCAAAGCACCCCCGATCTAGGTGGGTGGTAACAAGGGGGAGTACAGGGAAACCAAGGGATCACCGCAAAGAGTTCGCCAGCCGCCTTGCACATATGGCGTCACAGTCTTAAGAGCGGTACGAAGCTCTTTCTTGTCGATGTCGTCCGCTTTTGGTCCTGGCGTTCTATTGAACCAAATAGGCACTAACAGTCGAGCAATATCAGATTGCAACAGGTCATCATTCAGTAGATCAAACGCTGCAATGCCACGTGCCCAGCTATAAGCTTTGGCTCGAGAAACCTTCCTTGGCATTCTTTGACAACTAAAGCGTTTCTGGTGATCGTCTATGATGCTCTCGATCTCCTTCAAAAGAACCTTCTTTGGCATCTGAAGATTCGCCGCAAACTCCACTGTGCGAGAAAATGCGGCTTTCTCAACTCGCTCATATGCGACCAACGACCGTTCACTGGCAAATATGAGATAACCTCCCTTAAACGACCGAAAGTGGCTACCACGCTTGTCTAACTCACCATTGACCCCAAGCGCTCGAAATTCATCATCGGTAATAAATCCAGTGCTTTCTCGTTCTTGAGCGCGGCGAACAACATTCGTCAGATATTCGTTAGTGGCATGTCCTTTCATGCCGTGGCATAGAACACCATTCCGCCAGGCAAGTTTAGTCTGTGTCTGGTGAGAGTCGAACACTCTCACCACTCCCACTCCCTGCTTAATCTCGTCTTCAACACTCGGGTCGCGAGAGGCGAATAGCCACGCCCATGTCGCAGCATCTTTCAAGCTGCCCAAGCGTCGGTAATCCTGCCATTTAAACCAAGCAGGGAGACTTTTAACAACATTACCTGTGCGTCTCGACAAGTATTTGTTTACTCCAGACTTGTACTCTCCATGAATATGGCGCGCAACTCGCGTAGGGCGCAATAGGCAGAGCCGTATTGCGCCGAATGGGCTACATATGGCGGAATACGCTATCGCTATTCCGCCCTACGGGTTTGGATAGAAAACGGCCTGGCTATGGCTGCATGCACAAACGGACTTGTTCCGGACCTCTAACGCCCCGCGAGCGACTTTTTCCAGTCGCGGTACACGTCCAGGTCGAATCCATCTGGATAATTCAGCAGGCCGGGTTTGTACCCTTTCTTGTCGGTCTCGCCGTACTGCCAGATGAATTCCTTGGTCTTGCGGTCGATCACCACTACCCGTTCGCGCAGATCGTCGGCGACGATGATGTCGCCGGTGTCAGGCAGCTCGCGTGCGAGCGAGGGATGATCGAGCATCTTTTCACCCTCTTTGACGAAATACTCCCAGGTAATCTTGCGGGTGGCGGGGTCGAAGATCACCACGCGGCCGGGCTTGGAGAAGTCCGCCACGATCACCTGCTTGCCGTCCACGGTCGGAAAGGCATCGGAAGGATACTTCACGTGCGGCGCCTGCATGCTCCAGACCACCTTGCTGGCGCGCGTGATGCGCGTAATCCACGAGCCGCCGATCTCGCTGATGAGAATGTCGCCGTTCTCCATCGGCGTGGCGCCGTTCGGCGCGGCCAGCTCGTGCGGCGGGTTGTGATTGCGTTTGCCGGGGGTGCCCCACTGGGTGACGATCTTGTCGGTTCTCGGATCAATGATCAGTACACGATGGTTGCGGATGTCGGCGGTGAGAAACATGCCATCCGCCAGCAGATGGGCGTCATCCGGATAGTTCAGGAAACCGGGCGCGCTGCCCTGGTGGTCCGGCGTGCCATGCGTCCAGACAACGGCGCGCTTTTCGTAGTCCACGATGTGCACGTCATAGTTGTCTTCCTCGCTCACCGCCAGCAACTTGCCATCTTCGGAGAAATTCACATCCTCGTTGCCGCGATACAGCACCAGGTCCGGCGAGGGGAATTCCCAGATGATGCGCTTGTCGGGCGCGATTTCGATCAGCCGGTTGTTGCGCCGGTCGGCGATGACGATGGGATAAGGCAGGGGCTTGCCCCAGGACGGAACCGGGTTCTTGCGGTTGCCGGTGATGGGCGGGATCGCCGGTAATGTCACGCCACTCGATACGATACCGGCGCCGCGCATCTCCTCGGTCACCTTGACAGGGATACCACCCGGCTTTGCCTTGGCCTTCTCGGCTGCCCCGGCTTGGGGCAACCATCCGATCAGGCTCGCGGCCATGAGCAGCGTCACGACACCAATAATGCGATTACTACATCCGTGATTTTTATTTTCGTGATTGCACGAATTGCATGGATGCATCCCTCCATCCTGGACATTCGGGTTAACGAACTTCTGATTTATGGCTCAACGCGGAATCGAGTGGGTCGTTTTCCGTATTATTGGCACGTTACGAAGC
>CAYIQV010000073.1:0-7468 GCA_964365635.1 uncultured Acidiferrobacteraceae bacterium | reverse complement strand
TTTGTGCTGTACAGGGACGTTCAAATGCCGCGAGCGCAGGATGCGCAGGAGCGGCCGGCTCTGCGTCAGAAATTAGTAAATCTGAGGTTCCTTAATCCCGTGTCAGCGATCTCCATCACTGGGTTGCATAAGCACTATCCCCGGGTGCATGCCTTGAAGGGCATTGACCTGGTCATCCCGCGCGGGGAATTTTTCGGGCTGCTGGGACCGAACGGGGCTGGAAAATCCACACTTATTAACATCATCGCCGGGCTGACGCGATTCGACAGCGGCTCCGTGAGCGTGCTGGGTCAGGACGTGGTGCGCCATTACCAGCAGACACGGCGTTTTGTCGGCATGGTGCCGCAGGAGCTTACCTTCGATCCCTTCTTCAACGTGCGCGAGGTGTTGCGCATCCAGTCTGGTTATTTCGGGCTGGGGCGCGAGAACGATGCCTGGATTGAGGAGCTGATGGGTGCGCTCATGCTGCACGACAAGGCCGAAACAAACATGCGTGCGCTTTCCGGCGGCATGAAACGTCGCGTCATGGTGGCGCAGGCCCTGGTGCACAAACCCGAAGTAGTGGTGCTCGATGAGCCGACGGCGGGTGTGGACGTGGAATTGCGCAAGTTGCTGTGGGCCTTCATCCAGCGGTTGCATCGGGAGGGCCATACCATTGTGCTGACTACGCATTATCTGGAAGAGGCCGAAGCCCTGTGTGACCGCATCGCCATTCTCAACCATGGGGAAATTGTGGCGCTCGACAGCAAACAGGCGCTGCTCGCACAGGGCGTCGGGCGTACGCTGCGGGCCTGCATCACGACGAAGGAACCCTTGACGACACTGCCAGCAGCACTGTCCCCGAAACTCAAGCGCCAGGAAGGGAATCGTATTGAGCTTCAGCTCGACCAACATACCGATTCGATCGTCAAGGTGCTGGATGACCTGCGTGCGCACGGCGCGGTGATCGAAGACCTGAGGACGGAAGCGGCGGACCTCGAGGACGTGTTTGTTGAACTGACACGGAAAAAGCAGCCATGAACCTGACTGGAACCTACACGCTGTTCTACAAGGAGGTCCTGCGTTTCGGCAAGGTGCTGCTGCAAACGCTGATCGCCCCGGTGATTGCGTCGCTGCTTTATCTGCTGGTGTTCGGTCATGTGCTGACGGGCCGGGTGGAGGTGTTTCCCGGCGTGAGCTACATCGCCTTTCTCGTGCCGGGTCTGGTGATGATGTCGGTGATCCAGAATTCGTTCGCCAACAGCTCATCGAGCCTGATCCAGTCCAAGGTGACCGGAAACATTCTTTTCATTTTGTTGACGCCGCTGTCGAATCTGGAGTTTTTCCTGGCGTTCATTGGCGCGGCTGCCGTGCGTGGCTTGATCGTGGGTCTGGGTGTGTACCTGGCGGCGATGTTTTTTGTTGATGTGCCGGTGCAGCACCTTGGCTACATCCTGTTGTTTGCAGTGCTGGGGAGTGCGGTGCTTGGAACCCTTGGCGTGATCGCCGGCATCTGGGCGGAAAAATTCGACCAACTGGCCGGATTCCAGAATTTCATCATTCTGCCGCTGTCGTTTCTCTCCGGGGTGTTTTACTCGATTCACTCCCTGCCGCTTTTCTGGCAGCGATTGTCCCATTTCAATCCGTTTTTCTACATGATCGATGGCTTCCGCTACGGTTTTTTCGGTGTTTCAGATGTTTCGCCCCTGCTGAGTCTGGCGGTGGTTGCCTTGTTCTTTGTGGCCCTTTCCGGGCTCACCTTGTTGATGCTTAAAACCGGCTACAAATTACGTGATTAACGTTTACAAATTTCATGGGCATGCGCCCTTGAAATACACGGTGGGGGCCCGATAATGGCAGGCATGGTGCAACCGGAAGACATCAAGCAGATGATTGAGCACGGCATGCCGGACGCCCTGGTGTCCGTCAGCGGCGATGGACATCATTTCGAGGCAGAGATCGTCAGCACTGAGTTTGCCGGGAAGGGTCTGGTGCAACGGCATCAAATCGTGTACCGCACGCTGGGCAATAAAATGGGCAACGAGATTCATGCGTTATCCCTACGCACGTTGACCCCGGAAGAACAGGAATAGGCCGCGGTTTTTTTGCCGGACCCGTTTTCAATAAACATACAGACAGTGACATGAGGTGTTGGTAATGAGCGCACAAGACAGAATCAAACAGCAGGTAACGGGCGCTAAAATCGTGCTCTATATGAAGGGCAACCCGCAGGTCCCGCAATGCGGGTTTTCAGCCAAGGCAACTCAGCTGCTGAATTCCTGCGGCGCCAAGTTTTCCACCTACGACGTCCTTTCCGACGCGGAAATCCGCCAAGGGGTGAAGGAATATGCCAACTGGCCGACCATTCCTCAGCTCTACATCAACGGCGAGTTTGTCGGGGGATGTGATATTATGATCGAGCTGTACCAGAAGGGTGAGCTGCAGAAAATGGTCGCCAAGGCGATGGAGCAGTAATACCGCCGGTTTCCGACCCACAAGGCCGCCTATCGGGCGGCCTTGTTTTTTGTGTCGTTTAAGAAAAGAAATAAACCATGGACAAACTAATCGTCACAGGCGGCAACACCTTGCGCGGAGAGATCCGCATCTCCGGCGCCAAGAACGCGGCGTTGCCGGTATTGGTAGCGTCATTGCTTACTTCCGAGACGCTGATGGTGAGCAACGTCCCGCACCTGCAGGACATCACCACAACCATGGAACTGCTCGGACGCATGGGCGTGCGTCTGGTTGTGGGCGACAAGATGGTGATCGAGGCCGACTCGAGCAACAACACCTCGGTGTGCGCGCCGTATGAACTGGTGAAGACCATGCGCGCTTCGATTCTGGTGCTGGGACCGCTGCTGGCACGCTTCGGCGAAGCCGAGGTGTCGTTGCCCGGCGGCTGTGCCATCGGTTCGCGCCCGGTCAACCTGCACATCAAGGGTTTGCAGGCCATGGGCGCGGAGATCAATCTTGACGGCGGCTACATCCGGGCACGCGCGAAACGCCTGAAGGGTGCGCGCATATTCATGGACATGGTTTCCGTCACGGGCACGGAAAACATCATGATGGCGGCGACGCTCGCGGATGGTGTAACGATTATCGAAAATGCCGCGCGTGAGCCCGAGGTCGCGGACCTTGCCAAGTGCCTCAACGCCATGGGCGCCCGGATCTCCGGGGCAGGGACGGACGAAATCACGATTGAAGGGGTCGTGCGTTTGCACGGCGCCGAGCATGACGTCATTCCCGATCGCATCGAAACCGGCACTTACCTTATCGCCGCCGCCATCACCAGCGGATCGGTGCGTTTGCGCAATGCACGCGCGGATCTGCTCCAGTCGGTGCTCGACAAATTGCGCGAAGCCGGTGCGGTCATCGAGAGCGGGCCAAACTGGATCAGCCTCGACATGCAGGGCAGGCGTCCCAAGGGCGTGAATCTGCGTACCGCGCCGTATCCGGCATTCCCGACGGACATGCAGGCCCAGTTTATCGCACTGAATTCAATCGCTGAGGGTACTGGCACTGTCACTGAAACGATTTTTGAAAATCGCTTCATGCATGTCTATGAACTGCAGCGTATGGGCGCGAACATCGAGATGGAAGGCAATACCGCCATCGTGCGCGGCGTGGAGAAAATCAAGGGCGCGCCGGTAATGGCGACCGATTTGCGCGCCTCGGCCAGCCTGGCGCTGGCGGGCCTGGTGGCGGAAGGTGAGACCATCGTCGACCGCATCTACCACATTGACCGTGGTTATGAATGCATCGAGGAAAAACTCGCGCAACTGGGCGCGCGCATCCGGCGCGTGCCGGGCGCCTCGAGCAAGAAAGTCAAAGCAGAGACTGCGTAATTCATGTCCGAGATATTAAACATCGCGTTGTCCAAGGGAAGGATACTCGAGGAAGGCCTGCCGCTCCTTGCGCGCGCCGGCATTGTGCCCAAGGAAAATCCGCTTAAAAGCCGCAAGCTGATCCTCGACACCAACCTGCCGAATGTAAAACTGACGATCATTCGTGCCGCGGACGTGCCGACCTATGTGCAGTTCGGTGCCGCCGATCTGGGCATCGCCGGCAAGGACGTGCTCATGGAATACGACGGCGATGGCTTGTATGAGCTGATGGACCTGGGAATATCCCGTTGCCGTCTGATGGTCGCCGAGCCCGCGAGCCTCGCTTCGCGCGACGATCCCCGCAACTGGACGCGCCTGCGCATTGCCACAAAATACGTAAAGATCACGCAACGGCATTTTGCCGCCAAGGGCATCCAAACCGACATCATCAAGCTGTACGGCTCCATGGAGCTGGCCCCGCTCGTGGGCCTTTCGGACCGCATCGTGGACTTGGTGGATACCGGCAGCACCTTGAAGGCCAACGGACTGGTGGAGGTCGAGCACATTGCCGACATCAGTGCCTGGCTGGTGGCCAACAAGGCTTCCATGAAAATGAAGCGGCCGGCGCTGAAGCAGTTGCTCAGTCGTCTGGAGCAGGCCATCGCCTGAACGCGTGATGAGCGAAATCAATCTGCGCCTGCTGAGTACGCGCGATGCCGGATTCGAACGCGAATTTGACCGGCTCCTCGACCGTGCGCAGGAGGCGGGCACCGAGGTTGAGGCCACGGTGCGCGCAATTCTGGCGGACGTCAGGACGCGCGGCGATGACGCTTTGCTCGAATACACCCGTCGATTCGATCGCTATTCGGTCGATTCCGTTGCCGCACTGGAAGTCTCCAAGGCGCGCCTGACCGAGGCCAGGAAATCCTTACCCGCCGATCAACTCGCCGCGCTGGAACAAGCAGCCACACGTATCCGTAGTTATCATGAACGCCAGAAAATCGAGTCGTGGCGCTATACCGAGCCCGACGGCACGATGCTGGGCCAGCAGGTGACAGCACTCGAACGTGTCGGCCTTTATGTGCCGGGGGGCAAGGCAGCCTATCCGTCCTCGGTGCTTATGAACGCCATCCCCGCCAAGGTCGCCGGTGTTTCCGAGATGATCATGGTGGTGCCAGCGCCCGGCGGTGAAGTGAACAACATGGTGCTGGCCGCCGCGGCGATTGCCGGTGTCGATCGGGTTTTCACGATCGGCGGCGCCCAGGCCGTGGCCGCGCTCGCGTTCGGCACGCGCACCGTACCCAAGGTGGATAAGATTGTCGGCCCCGGCAATGTCTATGTCGCTACTGCCAAACGGCTGGTGTTTGGCACGGTGGACATCGACATGATCGCGGGGCCTTCCGAAATCGTGGTGCTGTGCGATGGCAAGACCGATCCGGAATGGGTGGCGATGGACATGTTCTCGCAGGCCGAGCACGACGAGGACGCGCAGGCGATTCTCATCAGTCTTGATGCGGGGTTCACGCAACGCGTCAAGAGTGCCATCGAAAAACTCATCGATGGCATGGAACGACGCGACATCATCAAGATGTCGCTCGAAGGTCGTGGCGCGTTGATCACCGTGAAGGATCTTGATGAAGCGATTGCACTGGCCGACCGCATCGCCCCCGAGCATCTGGAACTGTCCGTCGATGACGCCACAACGGTGGCAGGGCGCGTACGCCATGCCGGCGCCATATTTATCGGTCGTTACACGGCCGAGGCGCTCGGTGACTACTGCGCTGGGCCGAATCATGTTCTGCCGACCTCGGGCACGGCGCGCTTTTCCTCGCCGCTCGGCGTGTACGACTTCCAGAAGCGCACGAGTCTGATTCAATGTTCGGCCGACGGCGCTTCCCAATTGGGCAAGATCGCCTCGGTGCTGGCACGCGGGGAAGGACTGACCGCGCACGCGCGTTCGGCGGAGTACCGGATAAAAAAATAGACAGGATTCACAGGATTAAACAGGATCAACAAGATTAAAACCGACAGCTCTACGAACTAATCCTGTAAATCCTGAAAAATCCTGCCTGCACTGTTTTATCGTGTCAATCTTGTTAATTCAGTCTTATGGACTCCAAGAAAAAAATCGATGCCTTAATCCGTCCGGAAATCCGGGCGCTCAAGGCCTATCACGTGCCCGATCCCACGGGCCTGATCAAGCTCGATGCCATGGAAAATCCCTACACATGGCCCGAAGAGATCAAACAGGAGTGGCTTGAGACGTTGCGCGAAGTGGCGATCAATCGCTATCCCGATCCCGGCGCGCGTGATCTGAAGGCGAGCCTGCGCATGATGCTGCGCGTTCCGGACGATAGGGAGATCATTCTCGGCAATGGCTCGGATGAACTGATCCAGATTATTCTGATGGCCTTGGCCAAGCCGAACGCGGTGGTTCTCGCCCCCACGCCGACCTTTGTCATGTACGAAATGATTGCCACGTTCGTGGGCATGAAATTCGTCGGCGTGCCGCTGACCGAGGATTTTGCGCTCGATCTGCCGGCGATGCACCTGGCCATCGCCACGCACAAACCGGCCGTGATATTTCTCGCCTATCCGAACAACCCGACCGGGAATCTTTTTTCCCGCGAGGCGGTGGAAGAGGTCATCCGTTCCGCGCCCGGCCTTGTGGTCGTGGACGAGGCCTATCATGCGTTTGCCGGGGAGACCTTCATGAATCGGCTCAATGAGCATGACAACCTGCTGGTCATGCGCACCCTCTCGAAACAGGGACTCGCCGGCCTGCGCCTGGGGCTGCTCGCTGGCGCTGCTTTCTGGCTCAATGAATTCGACAAGGTACGCCTGCCCTACAACATCGGCAGTCTCACCCAGGCGAGTAGCCTGTTTGCGCTGAAACATGTGGAACTGCTCGATGCGCAGGCGGCGCTGATCCGCACCGATCGTGAGCGGTTATACGAAGTGTTGCGGGGCATGCCGGGGGTGCAGGTCTGGCCTTCGAATACCAATTTCATCCTGTTTCGCTTGGAAAGCCGCAATGCCGACGGGGTATTCGAGTCCCTGCGGCGCAACGGTGTACTGATCAAGAATCTGAACAAGGCTGGCGGGTCGCTCGCGGGCTGTCTGCGTGTGACGGTGGGCACACCGCAGGAGAATGCCGCCTTCCTCAAGGCGCTTGAGAAAGCGCTATGATTCTTCTATGTTTGGCATGTGGTAACATCATGATTCAACTTTCCCCGGAGAATGCACGTGTCTGATCGGCGCGCGGAAGTGACGCGCAATACCAAGGAAACCCAGATCACCGTAGCGGTGAATCTGGACGGACGCGGCGACGCGCAGCTTGAAATCGGCCTGCCATTTCTGGAGCACATGCTCGAGCAGGTGGCACGGCACGGCCTGATCGACATCACCATCAAGGCCAAGGGCGATCTGCACATTGACGCCCATCATACCGTGGAGGATGTCGGCATCACGCTGGGTCAGGCCGTGGCCAAGGCCGCGGGCAGCAAGAAAGGCATCCGTCGTTACGGCCATGCCTATGTGCCGCTCGATGAAGCCCTCTCACGTGTCGTGATCGATTTTTCCGGACGCCCCGGGCTTGAATACCATGTCGATTTCCCGCGGGCCCGCATCGGCGAGTTCGACGTGGACTTGTTGCGCGAATTTTT
>CAYIQV010000072.1:5364-7631 GCA_964365635.1 uncultured Acidiferrobacteraceae bacterium | reverse complement strand
CCCTTCCCCCTTCACGGGGGAAGGACAGGATGGGGGTGAGCTGCATAGAGAGCTTACGCCTTTGCACCCCCACCCTAACCCTCCCCCTTCAAGGGGGAGGGGGGCTTAATCAGAGGCTCCCTGGCTCATCGGAGCGGACCAGCCGATGATGGCCTATATCGTGCGCCGGTTGTTGTATGCCATCCCGATCCTGGTCGGTGTGAACCTGATCACCTTTGCGTTGTTTTTCTTCGTCAACAGCCCGGAGGACATGGCGCGCATCCATCTCGGCGTCAAGCGCGTTACCCCTGAGGCCATTGTCAAATGGAAGCAGGATCACGGCTACGACAAACCGCTGGTCTATAACAAAGTGGCCCAGGGGAGTGCGAAGCTGACAGACACCATTTTCTTCAGGCACTCCGTTAAATTGTTCGCCTTTGATTTTGGTCGTTCGGATGACGGGCGCGACATCGGCCATGACATCAGCCACCGCATGTGGCCCAGTCTTGCCATTGCGCTGCCGATATTCATGGTCGGCATTCTGGTTCATCTCACCTTCGCCTTGTTGCTTGTTTTCTTCCGTGGCACCTATCTCGATACCGTGGGTGTGGTGGCGTGCGTGATCATGATGTCAGTGTCGACTCTGTTCTACGTGATTGGCGGGCAATTCCTGGTCAGCATGCTGTTGCGCCTGACGCCGATATCCGGCTACGACACGGGTCTGGACGCCATCAAATTTCTGATTCTTCCGGTGTTGGTCGGTGTGGTCAGCGGTATCGGTTCGAGCACGCGGTTGTACCGGGCCTTCTTCATCGAAGAGATCAACAAGGACTATGTGCGCACGGCGCGGGCCAAGGGACTGTCGGAGTTGCGTGTCCTGTTTCGCCATGTGCTCAAGAACGCCATGATCCCCATCCTGACCGGCGTGGTTGTGGTGATTCCGTTGTTGTTTACCGGAAGTCTCATCATGGAGTCGTTCTTCGGCATCCCCGGTCTTGGCAGCTACACGATCGATGCCATCAATTCGCAGGATTTTGCCATCGTGCGTGCCATGGTTTTTCTGGGATCGGTGCTGTACATCCTTGGACTGATTCTTACGGATATCACCTACACGCTGGTCGATCCGCGCGTGCGCTTGAGTTAGCGACCCATGAACTTCCAGCCGGTTTTTCTGACCACGGACATTCTGATCTACGTGCTGCTGACGGCGATCATCTGGTTTGGTGTGTATGCGTCGCGCCATGATCACTTGAGCGCGCCCTGGCGACAGGTGGCGCGGCGACCAATGGCGATGGCCGCGCTTGTCGTGTTGCTGGCCTACGTGGCCATTGGCCTCATGGATTCGCTGCATTTTCGTCTCAAGCAGGAAGGGCAGGGCATCGCGCCCAATGCATATTCCGGCGAGGTCATGAGTCTGCTCGACTATGTCGCCATGCCACTGCGCGTGCGTGTCGAAAGAACCTATTCCGCGCCGTTCGCCGCGCAGGCCTATACCATGGAGACGGTTGAACACCCCGATGGCCGGCGCACACGGGAATATCCGCGTTTGCAGTTCGCTGGGACACATCTCCAAGGGCTGGATGGACGTAGCGCGGATATTGGGCGCCATGTCCTGGCGGCGACGTTTTCAGGGCTGGCGCTGTGCCTGCTGCTTGTCCTGGCTTTTTTATTTTCATGGCGCAAACGCGACGAATCACTGCTGCTGTCAGGACGCCGGCTTTGGCGTGGCGTGGGTCATGTTCCCTGGCGCACTATATTGGTGGCGGTCGGGGTCTTGATCGTTCTGGCAGCGAATGCCATCTGCCTTTCCACGTATTACCACATCCTCGGCACCGATCAGGTCGGACAGGACGTCTTATTCAAATCGCTGAAAAGCATTCGTACAGGTCTGGTGATCGGTACGCTCACGACCCTTATCATGCTGCCGTTTGCGGCTCTGTTCGGGATCATGGCTGGCTATTTCCGTGGCTGGATCGACGATGTGATCCAGTACACCTACACCACTTTAAGCTCCATTCCGGGCGTGCTCCTGATCGCGGCGGCGATTCTGAGCCTGCAGGTCTATGTGGCCAACCACCCGGAAACATTCGACAGCGCTACGTCACGCGCCGACATACGGCTGTTGTTCCTTTGCCTCATTCTCGGCGTCACCAGCTGGACCAGCCTGTGCCGTTTGTTGCGCGGGGAGACACTCAAGCTGCGTGAAGTGGATTACATTCAGGCCGCGCGCGCCTTGGGCGCCAGTCATGTGTCCATCATGACGCGCCATAACCTGCCCAATGTCATGC
>CAYIQV010000072.1:0-5354 GCA_964365635.1 uncultured Acidiferrobacteraceae bacterium | reverse complement strand
GATCACCGTGGTGCTTGATTTTAGCGGACTGGTGCTGGCCGAGGCCGTGCTTTCCTATGTGGGCGTCGGCGTCGACCCGACCATGGAAAGCTGGGGCAACATGATCAACGGGGCGCGCCTGGAAATGGCACGCGAGCCCATCGTGTGGTGGAGCCTGGCTTCCGCCTTTGTGTTCATGTTTGGCTTGGTGCTGTCGGCGAACCTTTTCTCCGATGCCGTGCGCGATGCCTTCGATCCGAGGCTGAGAAAATAGTGGGAAAAATACCCGACAAGGCGCTGTTACGGGTCAGGGACCTGAAAACCTGGTTCGATACTCCTGAGGGTACGGCACGTGCTGTCGATGGCATCGATTTCGAGATCGGCCGCGGCGAGACCTTGGCCCTGCTGGGAGAGTCGGGCTGTGGCAAGTCCATTTCCGCCCTGTCGTTGCTCCAGCTTGTTCCCATGCCCTCGGGCCGGATTGTGGCCGGACAGGTGTGGTTGAACGACCAGGATGTGCTGGCACTGCCGGAACGCGAGATGCGCCGCATCCGTGGGCGCCGCATCGCCATGATCTTCCAGGAGCCGCAGACCTCGCTCAACCCGGTGCTGACGATCGGCGATCAGATCAGCGAGGCATTACCGGAACGGAACAAGCTTTCCCGATCGCAACGCGTGGCGCAAGTATCTGAACTGCTCACGGCGGTCGGCATTGCCGACGCCGAGCGCCGCTATGACGAATATCCGCATCAGCTTTCGGGTGGCATGAAACAGCGCATCATGATCGCCATCGCCCTGGCGGCACAGCCGGACTTGCTGATTGCCGACGAGCCGACCACGGCGCTCGATGTGACCATCCAGGCGCAAATTCTTTCGCTGCTGAAAGAGATTCAGAAGAAAACCGGCATGGCTATTCTGCTGATTACCCACGACCTGGGTGTGGTGTCCGAGACCGCGGACCGGGTTGCCGTCATGTACGCCGGCCAGATTGTGGAGTCTGCGTCACGGGCGAAGTTTTTTTCCGATCCGCAGCACCCGTATTCGCGCAAACTCTTCCGTTCCATCCCGGGTCGTTTGCGGCGCGGTGCGGCGCTGGAGGTGATTGCCGGCAGTGTGCCATCGCTGTTGCAGGAGTTTCAGGGCTGCCGCTTTGCGGCGCGTTGTGATCAGGCATGGGACCGCTGCCGGCAGCAAGCACCATCCTGGACCGAGCTGAAGGGGCGTGGCGTGCGTTGCCACCTGTATGATGACCCGGCCGTTGCGCCGAGCCCGGCTGGACGTAAGACATCTCCCGTGAAGAAGGCTGCCAAGCGCGGTAAGGCGGCCAAGGCGGGTGAAGCGGGCGATATTCTGCTCCAGGTAAAAGACCTCAAGGTGCATTTCCCGATACACCGCGGTGTCTTTCGGCGTGTGGTGGGTCAGGTCAAGGCGGTCGATGGTATTTCCCTGGAGATCGCGCGTGGCCGCACGCTGGCGCTCGTGGGTGAGTCCGGGTGCGGCAAAACCACCGTGGGCAAGGGAATTCTGCAATTGGTGCCGCCGATCGCCGGGAGCGTGCTGTACGCGGGCCGTGAGCTGACGCAGGTGCCAGCCAGCGAGTTGCGGGCATTGCGGCGTCACTTCCAGATCATTTTCCAGGATCCCTATGCCTCGCTCGACCCGCGCATGCTGGTTGGCGAGATTCTGGAGGAGGGCATACGTGCCCAGGGGATCAACACCAGCCGGTCCGCGCGGCAGGTGAAAGTTTCCACGTTACTGCAACACGTGGGGCTGGCGCCGGATGCACGCCACCGCTATCCGCATGAATTCTCCGGTGGCCAACGCCAGCGCATCAGTATTGCCCGTGCCTTGGCGGTTGAGCCCAGACTGATTGTCTGCGATGAACCGACGAGCGCGCTCGATGTGTCGGTGCAGGCGCAGGTGCTTAATCTGCTCAAGGGCTTGCAGGATGAGCTTTCGCTGAGTTATCTTTTTATCACCCACAATCTTTCGGTCGTGGAATATCTGGCGCACGATGTAGCAGTTATGTATCTTGGCCGTATTGTCGAAACCGGAAGGGCAGAGGAAATCCTGGCGAGTCCGAAGCACCCCTACACACAGGCGCTGCTGTCGGCAGTGCCCAGCATCGAGACTAAAAAACAACGTACCGTGATCCGCCTTCAGGGAGACATCCCGTCACCGAGCAATCCGCCCTCTGGTTGCCATTTCCATCCCCGTTGCCCACAGGCCATGACGGTCTGCCGCACACGTTATCCGGACGCGACACGCATCAGCACGACGCATGAGGCCTGCTGCCACTTGCTCGACGAAAAAGTAATCTAAGGGGTTTAAAACGGAATTAGCTGTTGGGGGCAGCTGGCTCAATCGACGCCGTCGGACCGCCACTGGTCCAGATTTTCAGACTCTGACCACGGCGCAGTATGTCGTCTAACTCAACCAGGTTCCACTGTGTCAGCTGACGTACCAGCACATTGTAGCGCCGGGCAATGCTCGACAGCGTATCGCCTGAACGCACGCGATGGATGACGGGTTCATTCCTCGATCCCGCGGCCGGTGGGTGGTACGCCGCGCGCACTACCGTCGGCATCCTTGTGCGCGAGGAAATGGGAATCATCAGGTCTTGGCCGGCACGCAGGAGGTTGCTGTGCAGGCTGTTGGCGGTTCGGATGACCTCGATGCCGATGCCATACTCGCGCGCAATTTTATTGATGGTGTCGCCGCGCTTGACGGCATGGTGTGCCCACTGGATTCTTTCGCCATCCGGCAGCTTGTTCAGGCCATCGACCAGGGCCGCCTTCTTGTCCACGGGCACCAGCAGATGATGTGGACCATTCGGATCCGTCGCCCAGCGGGTGTATCCGGGGTTGATGTCATGCAGATCGTCGACCGGCATATCCACGAGTTTCGCTACGACGCCCAGATCGATCTGGGAGCCGGTCTCGACGCGCGTGAAGTAGGGCTCGTTGGGGATATTGGCAAGCTGGACGCCATACTTCGCCGGGTCTCCGACGATGCTGGCCATGGCCATGAGCTTGGGCACGTAGTGCAGGGTTTCGCGTTTGAGCTTGAGGTACTGGTAATCGGTGGACTTACCTTTGCGCTCGTTGAGCTTGATCATGCGCCCCACCTTGCCCTCACCGGCGTTATAGGCCGCGAGTGCGAGGTGCCAGTCGCCATCGAATTCCTTGTGCAGTTTTTCCAGGTAGTCCAGCGCCGCCCGTGTGGACGCCTGAACATCGCGCCGCCCGTCGTACCACCAGTTTGCCTTCAACCCGTACAGACGCCCGGTGGCGGGCATGAATTGCCACAGACCCACGGCGCGGGCGCGGGAGTAGGCGTGGGGCTTGTAGGCGCTTTCGATGGCCGGCAGCAGTGCGATTTCCATCGGCATGCCGCGTTTCTCGACCTCTTCGACGATGTGATAGAGATAGAGCTTGGCGCGCTCCGTCATTCGTTGCATATATTCCGGATTATTGGCGAACCACCGGATTTCTTTCTCAATTTGCGGGCTATCGAGGTTCCTTATGGCGTAGCCCGCGCGGATTCTGGACCAGATATCCGGATAATCCTTTTTTGCCTGATCCGATCTGTCAGCACCAAGCTGAGAGATATCGGCCAGAATGGAAGTCTCGCCGCCAATCACGGCAACGGGCGCCGAGGACGTTACCTTGGCCGGCGCTATTTCTGGCTGATTTTGAGCAGTTTTAGGGGTAGTGGAAGCGCACCCGGCGACCGCCAAGAGCAGAAAAAAAGACAACACAGTCATATTGGTTTTTCGCCAATCCATGTTGATCAATACTAGGAAGAAGTAGCACTAGCGTCAACCTTTTAAAGAGAAAAATCCAAATAAATTCAGCAGCATCCCGCTACATTGAGAGTGATATCTTGTACCAGATTTTTAAACCGCGGAGAGGCGGTTTATGCTACCGCTCATCCCCTGAAACTGTCCTTCCATCGGCGCAATTCGGCGAACACCTCGGCCTCTCTCGTCAACGGCCGTGCCACATGGGCACTCACGGCCTCGCGCACAGACGCCCGCCCGGCACGCAGGAAGGGATTGATGCGCTGTTCCAGGCCGATGGTCGAGGGCAGGGTGGGGATATTCTGTACCCTTAAGGTCTTGGACTTTTCAATGTGGGTACGGATATCGGGGTTTCCCGGTTCCACCGTCAGGGCAAAAAGCAGGTTGGCGGCGGTGTATTCGTGAGCGCAGTAAACCTCTGTTTTTTCAGGCAGGGCCGCGAACCGGGAGAGCGAAGTATGCATCTGTTCCGCTGTGCCCTCGAACAACCTGCCGCAACCGGCAGAAAACAGCGTATCGCCGCAGAACAGCATGCCGGCCCCATGATAGGCAATATGGCCGGCGGTATGGCCGGGTACTTCGAGTACATCAAAATCGAGCCCCAGCTCTGCCAGTGTTACACGGTCGCCTTCCTTGAGCTTGTGTGTGATCGCCGGGATGCGTTCGCGCGCCGGGCCATAAACCGGCAGGGAATATTGCCGGAGAATATCCTCCGTGCCGCCGACATGGTCGTTATGGTGATGGGTGCAGAGGATGGCCACCGGCGTGAGACGTTTTTGTTCCAGCGCCGCCAACACCGGCTCGGCATCGCCCGGGTCCACGATGGCAACGCGGTCGGCGGATTGGCCGCGGATGAGCCAGATGTAGTTGTCCTCAAAGGCGCAGACGTGTAAAACAGGTGTCATGTTGTCCAGTGTGAGATGACGGAAGGAATACGTCAATTATTTATGACGAGACGAACGCAGTAGGGCTTCTTTTATGACAGGACGAACGAAGTAGGTCTTCGTTAATTATGGAAAGACGAACGCGGTAGGGCTTCCTTGAATCATGGCAAGACGAACGAAGTAGGGCTTCGTTAATTATGGCAGGACGAACGAAGTAGGGCTTCCTTAATGAGAGAAGAAGATTCCTGCGCCGCGTTGCGGCGGCAACTGTGCGCATGGTTCGATTCGCCGCTGGGGCGATCGCTGCAGGCGCATGAAGCCAACCGCCTGCGGAGCGTCTTCCCGCATTTATACGGCACCGTCGCGGCGCAGCTGGGCCGCATCGGCCAGCTCGACCTGATGGATTCCTGTATTGCCCCCACGCGCATCCTGGCCGATAGCCTGGGCGAGCCCGGCGCGTGCGTGGTGCGTGCACATCCCGAAGAACTCCCGTTCGACAGCAAGAGCATGGATGTCCTGCTGCTGCCGCACACGCTTGATTTCTGTGAAGACCCCCATCAAGTCCTGCGCGAAGTCAGCCGCGTGCTGCGCCCGGAAGGCCATGTGGTCATCGTCGGGTTCAACCCGATAAGCTTGTGGGGATTCCGCCGGCTCATCGCGCGCCGCCCCCGCACCGCGCCATGGTGCGG
>CAYIQV010000071.1:0-7649 GCA_964365635.1 uncultured Acidiferrobacteraceae bacterium | reverse complement strand
TAGGCGTCGTAGAAGCGTCTGGAAAATCCCCCAAACAGTTCGGTCATGGCGATGTCCGCCTCGCGGTCGCCGTAATACACCGCCGGGTCGAAGATCACCGGCTGTGAGCCCACGGCCGCGGCGTTGCCGCTCCAGAGGTCACCGTGCAGCAGCGATGGTACCGGTCGGTAGTCGCGGAAGAATGTCCCGACATGGACCAGGAGTTGTTCACCCTTGCGTTGCAGATCTTTGCCCGCACGCCCAGCCGTCAGCTCCAGTTGATAGCCAAGCCGGCGCTGTTGCCAGAATTCCACCCAGTCGTTACACGGCGTATTGATTTGCGGTGTCGAGCCGATGGTGTTGTCGATGCGCCAGCCGAACTGCGCGTTCGTCGCGCGATGCATGTGTGCCAGTTGGCGGCCGAGCGTTTCCTGGCTGCGCGCCTCCGCACTGCCCAGATCGAGGTACTCCAGTACCAGCCAGGCGGAACCTTCACCGACACCCCAGCAGACCGGTTGCGGCACACGCACCGTGCGTGTGTGAGCGATTTCATTCAGTCCTTCCGCTTCCGCCTCGAACATGGCCAGACGCGTGGCGTCATTGAGTTTGACAAAAAACGGCCGCCCCCTGCTGTCTTTGATGACGGTGGCCGTATTGATGCAGCCGCCGGCCACCGATTCCCGGGTTTGGATGGTGTAGGGTTTGCCGGTGGCCTTGGAGATGGCCTCCGCCACGCCCGTCCATAGAGAACTCATTTCACATTTACCTGTTGGATGTCTGGAATCGCCGTACTGTAGGGCCAGTCTCGTTTTTGGAGAAGGCCGGATACAACTCTTTTTTGTTCCTCGGTTTATGACGAATTCCGGCTTTGGCCGGAAAATTTCGGTCCAAATCACGATATTTCCCGCATCCGGACATTCCTATCTCACTGATTATAACCGTGTTTTCCGGTGGCATCAGAATTGCACATTCTGATTCATTGCCTGCCAGGGTGTGCGGGAGTGAATCGCCGGTTGGGAGAGGGAAAAACCCAGCCGCCAGGTGAGAAGTCAGGGCCGCAAGGCGCCGACCAATCTCGCCGCGAAAAATCGAGAATACAAAACATAGTCATGCGGTTAAACCGGCTTCCCATGTGTGTGAGCCTTACCACCATTATCGTGGTGATGGGCGTGATGGGCGTTTTGCTGGCGCTGGCCAGCGGCAGTGTTTATCGCGGTCTGGCCATCGACAATCAGCGTGCTTCCCTGAGTGAATACCTCAAGGTGTGGGCGGGTGAGTTGCGTAATGGTTTTGAGACGGAGTCGCGCGAGATCGTTCAGATCGGGAAATCCGATCCTGAGTTGATGGCGGCCATCCGTGACAGAAATAAAATCACGACAGCGAGTCGGCTCAAGAAGTTACACCAGCATCCCTTTTTCAATACGGGAGAGACGGAACTGAAAAAGCTCCAGGCGCTGGATCAGGATTTCAATCCGATCGCCTCGACTCCGCCGGAATCGGAAAATATCAATTCAGCGTTGGCCGCGTGTCATATTTTGCGCACCCAAGCTGCCCGCCGCACGGGTGTGGAGCGTCACAAACCCATCTCCGGTATTTGTGTCGTCGATAAAGAGGTGCTCTTTGAGTCCATTCAACCGGTTGGGGAGGACCTGCGGGCCGGTTATCTCCAAATCACCTTTAACATGTTGCACAATATTGCCGAGCCCAATGCCTTCATGGGCTTGCCGCTCAAGCTCAGCATGGTGAATGGTGCGTTGTTGTATAAAACGGTCAGTTGGCCCAAGCCAGAGGCAATGGACGACAAGCTGGTTGTCGAGCACACCATGAACGCCTACTTCCCGGCGAAATCCCAGCTTACGATCGGTGTGCTTCGGGACATGCGGGCATTCCAGGACAGCCTGGCGCAGACCGAGCACGTGGTGATGATCGTAGCCGCATTCACCACGGCATTAATGGTGCTGGTTGCCCTGTTGGCGTTGCAGAAAACAGCAGTCAAGCCATTGCAGAGACTGACCGAGCAGTTGCGCCGGGTCATTCAGGACAAGGACCAACTTGGCCAACTGGTGCAAGCCGAAGGGAACGCCGAGGTGATGGAGCTGGCTGCCGGCTTTAACGCGATGACCACCCGCCTCAAGGAGCTCTATGAAAGCCTGGAGAGCATGGCATTCACCGACTCACTCACGAACCTTCCCAACCGGATGCAGTTTCACGGCCGGCTGGAGTTGGCCATTGCCCAGGCCAAACACGATTACAAACCGTTCGCGCTTTTTATCATGGACCTCGACGGTTTCAAGGACATCAACGACACGCTCGGGCATCACATTGGCGACAAGCTGTTGCAGCAGGTGGCGGCCCGGTTGCGCAGCAAGTTGCGCGAGAGCGACATGGTGGCGCGTCTGGGCGGCGACGAATTTGCCGTGCTGTTGCCGGCGGTCAGCGACAAGCAGGCGGTCATGGCGGCGCGCATGTTGCGACAGTCTTTGCGCAATCCATTCGAGATCGAGGACCAGTGTCTCGACATCGGCGTGAGCATCGGCATTGCGCTTTACCCCGATCACGGGGTGGACGTCAACGTGCTGATGCAGCGCGCGGACGTGGCGATGTACGCCGCCAAGCATTCCCACAACGGACATGCGCTCTATGACGCCAAGCTGGACCCACATACCCCGACCCGCCTCGCGCTCATGGGCGAACTGCGCCAAGCGGTGGAACAGGAGCAGTTCGTGCTGCACTACCAGCCCATGGTCGATCTGAAGAGCAACCAGATAACCGGTGTCGAGGCGTTGGTGCGCTGGAATCATCCGAGCCTAGAACTGATGATGCCCGACACGTTTATCCCGATGCTGGAGCAGACCGGCCTTATCCGCAACATCACCCCTTGGGTACTGAGCGAACTGTTGCGTGAAAGCGAGTCAATACGGGGGCAGGAACTGCCGATTACGTTCTCCATGAACCTGTCGGTGCGCAACCTGCAGGACCCCTATCTGGTGGAGGCCATCGCGGAACAGATTGAAGCATCGCAACTCCAACCGCAGTGGTTGCAGCTTGAAATCACCGAAAGCGCGGTCATGGAAGATCCAGAGCGGGCGGTTGAAGTATTGACGCGCCTGTCCAACATGGGTTTGCGGTTGGCGATTGATGACTTTGGTACCGGTTATTCGTCACTGTCGTATCTCAAAAGATTGCCGGTGAACACCATCAAGATCGACAAGTCATTTGTCATCGGCATGACCAAGGACGCCAATGATATCGCCATTGTTCGCACCAGCATTGACCTCGCACACAACCTCGGTTTCAAGGTCGTGGCCGAGGGCGTGGAGAACGAGGACACCCTGAAACAGTTAACGGCACTCGGTTGCGATATCGCTCAAGGGTATTTCATCAGCCGGCCGCTCTCGACAGAAGAACTCGGCGTATGGCTCAAGCAGTCCGTCTGGGCTCAGGCGAAACGCAAACCCAAGATTGTCCGCCTACAGAACTGACGGATTACTGCCACCGCGATTCCGGGTGTCAGCAGCGGTCCCGGCCCAGGCTGTAAGGTCCGGCCCCGAAAGCGACGATGTAAAGCAACCCACCCATGATCGCCAGATTCTTATGGAACTGGATGAACTGTATCTGCATCGCATCCGGCGGAAGTCCCCAGTAGGCGTGGAAGACGATGGTCACCGGGATCAACCAGAGAAAGATCACAAACGCCGCCCAGCGCGCCTGCCAACCGAGCAGGATCATCAGTCCGCCACCGGCTTCGATGAGGATCGTCAGCACCAGCAGTACGTTGACTACGCCTGGGTCCAGGGCCGGCATTTTGCTCGCCATGTACCCGGCGGTGCCGGCAAAACCGGCGATTTTCTTGAAGCCGGCAACAATGAAGATATTCGCCAGCAGCAACCGGCCGATTAACGGCCCATACTGTTGCCCCCATTTGCATGCATTCATTGGTATTTCTCCTTGTTAGCCGCGGAACGAGCTTGCATCCTAGTGGCTATGGGGAGTGATGTCTTGCCCCAGCGTGCTTAATTTATTCACATAAATATCTGATGGGCATTGACCCTGCGCATGTAATTTATGCACAAGTCAATAGCTATCAGGAAATCAGCCACGCCAGAATTTGAGAAAACTTAATGTCATTCTTAAAAATAAGATAACTTATTGATTAAGATAATTTAATTAATAAGTTCATTTTTTAATCAAATCAGTAAAAATTCAATTTTACGGCGTATAAAAAATCAGTAACGCCATTTCTTCAACATTGTTATCCACAGATTTTGTGAATAACGTGTGTAGCTTTAGATACAAGCAGTTAGCACCAGTTTGTTACAAACACATGAACGTGGAGCAAAGTGTTCCACGCGTAACCTGAATCATGATGTATTCCTTTTTGGTTTTCTTCCTGTGTTAAAGTTGCGCACATGGCCGCTTCTTTGCGCATCTATCAGGTGGCCGTACCTGCGCCCCTGCACGGCTTCTTCGATTATCTTGCCTTACCTCACACACCGTCGATTTTGCCCGGCGCGCGTGTGCGTGTCCCCTTCGGAAAACGGGAAATGGTGGGTGTGGTTCTCGGGGAGACGGACAAAAGCGCGCTGGCGCTGAACCGACTCAAGCAGGTATTGCAGGTGCTCGATCACGAGCCTGTGCTGCCTGCGAATTTATTGCAACTTTTGGTCTGGATTGCCGAGTACTACCACCATCCGATTGGCGAAGTGGTGCACGCTGCCTTGCCTACGCTGCTGCGGCAAGGGCGCGCCGCGGAAGCCGGCGTAGCGGTATGGTCGCTAACGCCCACGGGCTGTGCCGTGGAGGCAACAGACCTTTCACGCGCCCCGGCGCAAAAGCATTTGCTGGAGGCGTTGTCTGCCGCGCCGGAGGGTTTGGACGCGGAACAGTTGGCGCAGGTTTCGGCGCGCTGGTCGGCCACGCTCAAGGCCTTGCACACCAAGGGTTGGGTGAGTGCACACACACGGGATTGCCTGCAGGCGGCAAAAGCTGCTCAGTCGGAACCACCCGAGTTGAACCCGGCGCAACGATTGGCAGTCGAGGCGATTCTTTCAGGCCTTGGCGGCTTTCGCGCTTATCTGTTGCATGGCGTTACCGGCAGTGGCAAGACCGAGGTCTACCTGGCTGCCATCGACAAGGTGCTGGCGCAGGGGCGCCAGGCGCTGATACTGGTACCGGAGATCGGCCTGACCCCGCAAGGCATCAGCCGATTCCAGCAGCGTTTTCGCGTGCCCATCGCCGTGCTGCATTCCGGTCTGAGCGACGCGGAGCGCCTGTGCGCCTGGCTCATGGCGCGCGACGGCAAGGCCCCGATTGTTTTGGGGACACGCTCCGCGGTGCTGGCGCCGATCAAGGATCTCGGACTCATCGTGGTGGATGAGGAACACGATGGGTCATACAAACAACAGGACGGTCTGCGTTATTCCGCGCGTGACGTGGCCGTGATGCGCGCTTCGCGCGAAAAAATCCCCATTGTCCTCGGCTCCGCCACGCCTTCGCTCGAAAGCCTCAAGAACGCCCGCGACGGCGCGTATACCCTGCTCGATCTGCCGGACCGCACAGGCAGTGCCGTCATGCCGCAGGTGCGGCTGTTGGACATGCGGCGGCTCAAGCCGAGCGAGGGATTGTCATTGCCATTGCGCGAGGCAATTACCGCGCGCCTTGAAAAGGGCGAACAGAGCCTGTTGTTTTTGAACCGCCGCGGTTTTGCCCCGGTGTGGATGTGTTACGACTGCGGCTGGCTGGCGCCCTGCCGCCGTTGCGACGCGCAGCTGACGCTGCATCAGCGCCGGCAAAAACTTATCTGCCACCACTGCGGGTCGGAGCAGGAAATAGTCAAAACCTGTCCCACCTGCCAGAGCGCGAACCTGCATCCCATCGGCGAGGGCACGGAGCGTGTTGAAGGCGCGCTGCAGAAATTTTTTCCCAAGGCCCGCATCGAACGTATTGACCGCGACAGCACCCGGGGCAAAGGCATGCTGGAAGAGAAGCTGCGGCGCGTCCACGACGGCGAGGCCGATATTTTGATCGGTACCCAGATGCTTTCCAAGGGTCACGATTTTCCCAACGTGACGCTCGTCGGGATACTGAACGCGGATCAGGGGTTGTATGGGGTCGACTTCCGTTCCGGGGAACGATTGTTTCAGACGATCCTGCAGGTGAGTGGCCGCGCCGGGCGCGCCGACAAGCCGGGTGAGGTGCTGATCCAGACCTGGCATCCCGAGCACGCCCTTTTTGCCGCCTTGCAGCGTCATGACTTCACGGGCTTCGCCGACTATGCGCTGGCCGAGCGGCGCGAAACCGGTTTCCCTCCCTTCAGCTTTCTGGCTTTGCTGCGCGCGGAATCGCCGCAGCCGCAGGCCGCGCAGCAATTCCTCGCCGCCGCCCATGCCGCGGCACTGAAGCACCGGAGCGATCCGGCTGTGCAGGTGTTTATGCCGGTGGCCGCGCCCATGGAACGGCGTGCCGGCCGCTTTCGCGCACAGTTGCTGGTACAGGCCAGCAAGCGCGCGGCGCTGCACCGTCTCCTCGGGCCATGGCTGGCGGACCTGACCGAATTGAGGGCCGGGAAGCGGGTGCGCTGGTCAGTCGATGTCGATCCGGTTGATTTGTACTGATGCGATTCTGACTCGCGGCTGATCAGCGAGTGAGGGCGTCGGCGATTTCCTGGCCGTTGTCGTCGTTGAGCAGTCGATAGATTCGCCAAACGGTGTCTGTGCCGTTCTGACAGGCGCCATAGCGAAACGGCATGTTCCTTCCTGCCAGCGCAAATCGCAGATCGTTGAACCAGACACACAAACTATCCTTTTTACGATCAACCCGGTAGACCGCGGGAAACTCGGCAAAGGCGCGGAATGCGGCGAAGGTGTCAGATTGCCACAGCTGTTCCACCATCATTGTCTCGGTGGGGCCGAAGCGCGATACCTGCTTCCAGGCGGCAAGCGTCGGCGGATAGTACGAAGCGGACACTTGGTTCAGCCAGCTTGATCCCGCAGGCGGGGCCTCGGGCGCCGCGTTTCGCCACAGGCTCACATAGGCCACTTCGTAGGCATCCCTTTGCGGGATCACGACCATCCAGTTGAACGGCGACAGCGGCTGCGGGAGGGCCTCCACTCGTGTCGCATCGAGCCGATGTTCGGCCGCATAGGCTTCGCCCACCACCATCGCACGATGGTGTAACCATCCCTGAAATCCGACATAGCTGACGAGCACCGCGAGTCCAATGGCGGCGGGCTGGCGCGCCGTCTTCCAGATCATCGAGGCGACCAGTCCACCGACGATGATCGCGGTGAAATAGGGGTCGATGATGAAGGTGACGGGAAATTGCGCGCGCCAGTTTGAAAATGGCGCGAAGATCATGGTGCCGAAGGCCGTGATCACGTCACCGGCAATATGGGCGCCGATGCCCAACGCGCATACGCCCACGAAGGCGCGCCACGGGTATTTGCCGCGCACGAGCAGCATGAAAAGCAGCGCCAACAGCATGGCCCACAACGGCAGCATGATGACCGAGTGCGTGATGCCACGGTGGGTCGTGAGATAGGTCAGCGGGTCGATGAAGCGCGCGATGAAGTCGCTGTCGGGGAACGCCGCCGCGACGAAGCCGATCCACATGCGCGCGCGTCGCGGCAGTTGATCGGCTCGCGGAATTTCGGGTTCGGTGGCGCGCGCCA
>CAYIQV010000070.1:0-7722 GCA_964365635.1 uncultured Acidiferrobacteraceae bacterium | reverse complement strand
GCGCGGGAGCCCCCAATTAAAAAATGCCGCTAATGCGGCTCGACATATTATGTAGTCTTTTGGGCGCAATGAATTGCGCCCCTACGCTCAATTCCGTTGTGCCAGCGCCCATCGCACATGTTCTCTGACCAACTCTGAGGGATGCCCCGCGCGCGTTTCGAGGGCGCGGATAATGGTTTCGTGCCTCGGTGCGTTCCCCAGCGCCACCGCAATATTCCGCAGCCAGCATTCGTAGCCGATACGCCGGATGGCGGAGCCTTCGGTGCGTTTCAGGAATTCTTCCTCGGTCCATGAAAAGAGTTCGGTCAACTCCGGCGCATCGAGATTGTGGCGCGGCGTGAAGTCGGGTTCGCTGGACGGTTTGGCGAAGCGGTTCCACGGGCAGACAATCTGGCAGTCATCGCAGCCGTAGATGCGGTTGCCGATCAGCGGCCGCAGTTCCACGGGAATGGATCCGCGCAGTTCGATGGTGAGGTAGGAAATGCAACGGCGCGCGTCGAGTTTGTACGGCGCGACAATCGCCTGTGTCGGGCAGATGTCGAGGCAGGCGTGGCAGGTGCCGCAATGATTCTGCGATGGTTGATCCACCGGCAATGGAAGGTCGGTGTAGAGTTCGCCGATAAAAAACCACGAGCCGGTGTCCTTGTCGATCAGGTTGGTGTGCTTGCCGATCCAGCCGAGCCCGGCCTTTTCGGCGAGCGCCTTTTCCAGCACCGGCGCGCTGTCGGTGAAGGCGCGGTAACGGAATGGCCCCACCTGCGCCTGGATGCGGTCCGCCAGCTTCTGCAGGCGGTGACGCAGGATCTTGTGATAGTCCCTGCCCAAGGCATAGCGCGAGACGAAGCCCAGTTCCGGGTGGTTCAGCACGATCTCGCTGTCGATGGCCATGCCGGGCAAATAATCCAGGCGCACCGAGATGACGCGCAGGGTTCCGGGCACCAGTTCCTGCGGGCGGCTGCGGCGCGAGCCATGCGCCTGCATGTACGCCATTTCCCCGTGCCGGCCTTGGCCCAGCCAGCTTAAGAGATGGGTTTCGGCTGCGCTCAGGTCGGTATCGGCAATGCCGGTTTGCTGAAAACCGAGCTCGCGGCCCCAGGCCTTGATGTCAGTAGCAAGGCGCGCGAAATTCACATTCGTGTTTTGTGCTGGGTGCATGAGGCTCTATCATATACATAGATAACCAAAGGACGAATCCATGAATCTCCCCGAGGCCCTTTATTCCGCCACCCAGGTGCGCGAACTCGACCGGATGGCTATTGCAGAACATGGTATTCCCGGCCTAGAGCTGATGCGGCGTGCGGGCACGGTGGCATTTCTGCTTTTGCGCCTGCACTTTCCCCGTGCCCGCCGGATTGCCGTGGTGTGCGGCCCCGGGAACAACGGCGGGGATGGTTTTGTACTCGCGCGTCTGGCCCATGAAGCGGGCATGCGGACGCAAGTCATGAGCGTAGGTGAGGCGTCCAGTGCGAAAGGCGATGCAGCAGCAGCGCGCAAGAGTTGCAAGGCTGCGGGCGTCGCGATCCGGAAATTCGATACCAGTCTTCTCACGGAAAGCGACCTGGTAGTCGATGCCTTGCTCGGCACTGGCCTTGAGTGCGAGGTGGAGGGTGAATGGCGCGTAGCCATCGAGGCCATCAATCGCAGCCGACTTCCGGTGCTGGCGCTCGACCTTCCTTCCGGCCTGCAGGCCGATACCGGACAGGTGATGGGTGTCGCCGTGCATGCTCAGGCAACGATATCCTTCATCGGCCTTAAGGCCGGCCTGTTCACCGGCGCCGGGCGGGAACAGGCGGGGGAAATATTCTTTGACGATCTTGCTGTGCCCTCGGACATCTACGCCAAGCTGATCCCGTTTGCGCATCGCCTGACGGAAAGATCCTTGCAGGGGGTGTTGCCGAAACGATTGCGCCATGCGCACAAGGGAAATGCCGGCCACGTGCTGGTTATCGGTGGCGATAAAGGCATGCCGGGCGCGGCGCGGCTGGCCGGTGAGGCGGCCTATCGTGCCGGCGCGGGGTTGGTCACGCTGGCCACGCATCCCGACCATGCGGCGCTGGTGAATGTGTCGCGGCCGGAGTTGATTGTGCATGGAGTGGCCTCGGCGCTGGAGCTGCGCCCGCTGGTCAAGCGCGCGGACGTGATCGCCCTTGGTCCGGGGCTGGGGCAGGGCGAATGGGGGCGGGCACTGCTGAGCGCGGCGCACGAGACGGGGTTGCCGATGGTGGTTGATGCCGATGGCCTGAACTGCCTCGCGGCCGATCCGTTGATGCGCGATAACTGGATACTGACGCCGCATCCCGGAGAGGCGGCGCGCCTGCTGGGCATGACAGTCGCGGAAGTGCAGGCCGACCGGTTTACGGCCGCGCACGAGATCACGGCCAGTTTTGGCGGCGTGTGTGTCTTGAAGGGCTCCGGCACGCTGATTGCATCGTTTAATATGGCAAGACGAGCGAGCGTAGCGAGCAGGGCTACATTATACGATGGTTTGGTCGAGGTCTGTGACCGCGGTAACCCCGGCATGGCAAGCGGTGGCATGGGCGATGTACTGACGGGCGTACTGGCGGCGCTCATCGCCCAAGGCATGGACATCAAAAAGGCGGCACGCTTGGGCGTATGGGCACACTCCGTGGCGGGCGACGAAGCCGCGGCGGCGGGCGGTAAGATCGGATTGCTGGCCTCGGATCTCCTTCCTTATATACGCGCGCACTTGAGTCGCTTGGTCGACTATGCCGGACATTGAGCTGGAAGTGCCCGAGGTGGCCGACATGGAGGCCTTGGGCGGCCGCCTGGCGGCAAGTCTCGGCAAGACGCAGCTTATCTATGTACATGGCCCGCTGGGCGCCGGCAAAACCACGCTCGTGCGCGGAATGCTGCACGCGCTGGGGCACGTGGGGGCAGTGAAGAGTCCGACCTTCACGCTGGTGGAGCCGTACGAGTTGCGTGGTCTCCCTGTCTATCACTTCGATCTTTATCGCCTGAACGACCCCGAAGAGCTGGAATTCCTCGGCATGCGTGACTATCTTCACGGTGAGGGTGTGTGTGTGGTGGAGTGGGCCGAACGCGCGCAAGGCGTTTTGCCAGCTCCGGACATAGACGTTATGATTCAGGCTACCGAGAAAGGACGCATGGTACGAATCGCAGCACATACCGACAACGGTAACGCCTTATTGAGCGCCCTCGCATGAGAGCGCTGCGCTTCTGCCTATCCCTTTTTTTCCTTCTGATCTCGGCGGCCTCCTGGGCCGGTGAGGTCGCTGTGCAGCATCTGCGCCTGTGGCGCGCTCCGGACCACACACGGCTGGTGTTCGACACCAGCGGCCCGGTGGAACACCACCTGTTTCTGCTTCAGGATCCCCATCGCATCGTCATCGATATCGAGGATGCCCGCGTGCAGGGGTCATTGCCGGAACTGGATACCAATGGATCACTGCTTGCGGCGGTGCGCACTGGAAAATCTGAATCCGGCTCGCTGCGTGTCGTCCTCGATCTCAAGGGTGAAACCAAACCACGCAGTTTTGCACTGAAGCCCGCCGGCGAATACGGCCACCGCCTGGTGGTCGATCTCTATGATGCCAAGGCGCTGGATGAGGAAGTAAAACCATCCGTGCCAGCGCCGGAGAAGACGCTTCCCAGAAAACCCGAGACGCGTGATCTGATCGTGGCTATCGACGCCGGCCACGGTGGCGAAGATCCGGGCGCGGTGGGGCGGCGCTACCGCACGCGTGAGAAGGATGTCACGCTCGCCATTGCCCAGGAACTGGCGAAGCTTGTGGCGCAGACGCCGGGCATGCGCCCGATGCTGATCCGCAACGGCGATTATTATGTCGGGTTGCGCGAGCGCTTCAGCAAGGCGCGCCGACAACGTGCCGACGTGTTTGTCTCGATCCATGCCGATGCGGTACCGGGCCGCCAAGCCCACGGTTCCTCGGTGTATGCGCTGTCGGAGAGGGGCGCGAGCAACGCCATGGCCAGACAGCTGGCCGACAAGGAAAATGCCTCGGATCTGATCGGTGGTGTAAGTATAAACGACAAGGACGACATGTTGGCCAAAGTGCTGCTCGACCTGTCCCATAACAGGACTATCCAGGACAGCGTGAGCCTGGGTGACGATGTGCTGGCGGAGTTGCGGCGCGTAGGGCCGGTGCATATGGGTCAAGTGGCGCAGGCGGGTTTTGCCGTGCTCAAGTCGCCTGACATCCCATCGGTGTTGGTGGAGACGGCTTTCATTTCCAATCCCTCCGAGGAGAAGAAATTGCGCACCCCCGCCTTCCAGCAACAGCTGGCCAAGGGAATCTTTCAGGGTATCAAACGTTTTCTCGCGCGCACCGCGACGACACGTACGCCAACGGTGGAGGCGGCCAACGAACCGCGCGAACCTTCGCCGCGCGAGCATGTGGTACGCAAGGGTGAGACCACGGCTTCCATCGCGCGGCAGTACAACATTCACGTTGATGCGCTGCGTTTCCTTAACGACTTGTCGGACACTAACCCGCCGGTGGGTCTCAGGCTGCGCATCCCGCCAAGAAACAGAGATAGCTGAACCAGTTTCCTGTATCTCGGCTTGTGCCGGGGCAGGGGGCTTGCGCTAGAATCCGGTACTGACAAGAAAGTTCTGAATAATAGTTTTCGACGCAAAGACGCAAAGGTTATTCTGGTCGATTAATAGAGATTTTCTTTGTGCTGTACAGGGATGTACGAATGCCGCGGGCGCAGGACGCGCAGGAGCGGCCGTCCTTCGCGTCTTTGCGGCAAATGATCATATCAATCAGACTTTAGATTAAGGAGAAATCTGGTGACTGCACAACGAATCGCAAAATGGACCATTTGGGTATTTGTGCTCGTATTTGGTTTAGCCGCCTGCGGAAAGAAAGAGGCCGCAACCCAGGGCGTGGGAGGCGAGACGATCGTCAAGATCGGATCAGCGGCGCCACTTACCGGGCCGCAGGCCCAGCTGGGCAAGGACAACGACAACGGCGCGCGCCTTGCGATCGAGGAAACCAATGAAGCCGGCGTGGTGCTCGGTGGCAAGAAGGTGAAGTTCGTGCTGGTGAGCGAAGATGACCAAGCCGACCCCAAGACCGCGACCATTGTGGCGCATAAGCTGGTGGATGCGCAGGTCAAAGGGGTCATTGGGCATCTTAACTCCGGCGCGTCGATCCCGGCTTCGAAGATTTATGCTGAAGCCGGCATCCCGCAGATTTCTCCCTCCGCCACGGCGATTGCCTACACGGCGCAGGGATTCAAGACGGCATTCCGCGTGATGACCAACGACCGCCAGCAAGGCAAGGTGCTGGGTGAATACGCGGTGAAAAAGCTGGGCGCAAAAAAAGTCGCCATCATCGACGACCGCACGGCCTATGGTCAGGGTCTGGCGGACGAAGTGGAGGCCGCCGCGAAGGCGTCTGGGGGTAATGTGGTGGCACGTGAATACACTTCGGATAAATCCACCGACTTCAACGCCATTCTTACCGTGATCAAGGGCAAGCAACCGGACGTTGTGTTTTACGCCGGCATGTATCCTCAGGGTGTGCCGATGGTCAAGCAGATGCGCAGCCTTGGTCTCAAGGCCACATTCATGGGCGGCGATGGAGTCCAGACCTCTGACTTTGTGTCCTTGGCAGCCGCTGATGCTGAGGGCGTGGTGGCGTCATCTCCGGGCTTGCCGCTCGAGAGCATGCCCGGCGGCAAGGCCTTCAAGGACAAATTCAACGCCAAGTACGGCGTCATCCAGAATTACGCGCCCTATGCCTATGACGCGGCCCAGACCATGGTCGAGGCCATGAAAAAGGCGGATTCCGCGGAACCCGTGAAATACCTGGCGGAGTTGCCCCGCATCCAGCGCGTGGGTGTCACCGGGAACATCCGCTTTGACGAGAGGGGCGACATTCGCGGCGGCGCCATCACCCTATATAAGGTGAAGAACGGCAAGTGGGAGGTTCTGGAAACCATTCTGGGCGATGCCGGTGCAGTAGAGAAAAAATAGAAAAACATGAAACCGCAGATGAACGCGGACAATTTTGCAGGGAGCGAAAATTGGACAGCAGAGCGCAGCGACGCTGGCCCGAGCGCAAGCGAGGGCGAGCGCCAAGGATGGCGCGAGCATAAACGCCGATTAGAACTCTTGATAGATTTCTTATTTATGGGCGTTTCTAAAAATCCCCTCTCCCGGAGGGAGAGGGCCAGGGTGAGGGGAGTAAACGCATGAATTTATACCCCCTCATCCCAGCCTTCTCCCGGAGGGAGAAGGTGTTTTCCAATTTATAGAAGTGCCCTTATGTTTATCTGTGTTCATCTGCGTTTATCTGCGGTTGCCCTATCATAATAGATGGACATCTTCACCCAGCAGCTGATCAACGGGCTCGTCCTCGGCAGCATCTATGCGCTGGTGGCTCTGGGCTACACCATGGTTTATGGGATCCTCGAGCTCATTAATTTCGCGCATGGTGAAGTGACAATGGTCGGGGCAATGATTTTTCTTGCCGTCGTCGGGGCGTTGATGGGGAGCGGCGCCGGACTCGATGGAATGACCATCATGGTGCTTGGGCTCGCTGCCGCCATCGGCGCATGCATGGCGCTCGGCTTCGCCATCGAACGTATCGCCTATCGTCCGTTGCGTCGGGCCCCGCGGCTGGCCGCCCTGATTACGGCCATTGGCGTGTCGATCGTCCTGCAAAATCTCGCCATGCTAATCTGGGGAAAACAATACATCACTTTCCCGCCGCTGCTTTCAATCGTGCGCTACGACGTCGGCGGGGCGGTCATCACCAACCTGCAAGTGTTCATCGTTGGCCTGTCATGCGTACTCATGATGGGGCTGCTCGTGCTGGTCAAGAAAACCGGTCTCGGGCGGGCGATGCGTGCCACGGCGCAGTCGCCTGAGATCGCCGGCCTCATGGGCATCAACACCAACACCATCATCTCGCTGACATTTGTTATCGGCGCGGCGCTGGCCGCGGTCGCGGGCGTCATGGTCTGTACCTATTATGGCCTGGCCCACTACTACATGGGCTTCATGCTGGGCCTCAAGGCGTTTACCGCCGCCGTGCTCGGTGGTATCGGCAACATTCCCGGCGCCATGCTCGGCGGAATGTTGCTCGGTATCATCGAGAGCCTCGGTGCCGGCTATATCGGCCCGCTGACGGGCGGGTTCCTCGGCAGCCATTACCAGGATGTCTTTGCCTTTTTTGTTTTGATTCTGGTGCTGGTCGTTCGGCCTTCCGGGCTGCTCGGTGAGCGCGTGGCGGAGCGTGCATGACACTCTTGTTTCAGCGCTGGCAGGAATGGAAACGCAGTCGCCATGCGGCATGGATGGCCTACGCCGTGCTGGCCGTGCTGTTGCTTACTCTACCGTTTCTTGCCGGCATGGGTCTGGGCCGTGGCTGGGTGCGCATTCTCGATTTCGTGTTGCTGTACACCATGCTCGCCCTGGGCCTGAATATCGTGGTCGGTTATGCCGGGCTGCTCGACCTGGGGTACATCGCCTTTTACGCCGTTGGCGCCTATCTGTACGCGCTGCTGGCCTCGCCGCACTTTGGGCTGCATCTGCCGTTCTGGGCGTTGCTCCCGCTCGGCGCGGCCGTGGCGGGACTCTTTGGCCTTCTGCTCGGCGCGCCCACCCTGCGGCTGCGCGGTGATTACCTCGCCATCGTCACGCTCGGGTTCGGCGAGATCATCCGTATCTTTCTCAACAACCTGAATGCGCCCGTCAACATCACCAACGGC
>CAYIQV010000069.1:0-7899 GCA_964365635.1 uncultured Acidiferrobacteraceae bacterium | reverse complement strand
GGGCTTCATTGTTTATGACAAGACGAACGCAGTAGGGCTTCATTTTTGAATTTGAATGTCCAAGGAGAATAGCCATGTTGAAGGTTCTGGTTCCCGTTGATGGGTCGAAGAATTCCGACCGTGCCGTTGCCTACGCAATCGGTTTTGTTGCCAACAGCAAGGCGCCGATCGAACTGCATGTGCTGAACGTGCAGTTGCCGATTGCTTCCGGGGGTGTGCGCATGTTCTTCAAGCATGAAGAGATCGAAGCGTATCACCAGGATAGCGGTCAGGAGGCATTGCGTGCGGCCCGCGAGCGGCTCGACCAGGCCGGGCAGGGTTACGTGCAGCATGTGAGTATCGGTCCAATCGGCGAGACCATCGCCGCCTACGCGAAGGAACAGCGTTGCGATCACATCGTGATGGGCACGCGCGGTCTTAGCGCCATCTCCGGCATGGTGCTGGGGTCGGTCGCTACCAAGGTGCTGCACCTGACGGATGTTCCCGTCACGTTGGTGAAGTAATCCGGTCCACGCCTTTCCAGGCAGCCCATCGCGGTATGCCGGGCGGTCCGGATTTGTGGCGATTATTTATGAAATAATCGGGATACAATCTCCGTATGACCACGCGTTTCGAGCTTCTCAAGTTGCTTTCCGACGGCAGTTTTCATTCCGGCACCGACCTTGGGCGCACGCTCGGCGTTAGCCGCGCCGCCGTCTGCAAGAATATCCGGCAACTCACGCAATCGGGCCTGGAAGTACACCGCATTTCCGGACGCGGCTACAAGCTCGAGGCCCCGCTGCAATTGCTCGACAAACGCCGCATCCTGAAACATCTCGGCACGCAAGCGACCGAAGTCCGGGAGCGGTTGCAGATCGTGGAGGAGGTTGATTCCACCAACCGCTTTCTGTCGGAACAAGCCGCGGAAGCAATGACCTCGAATGGCTTCGTGTGCCTGGCCGAAACCCAGCAAGCGGGACGCGGACGCCGAGGACGCACCTGGGTTTCCACCCCGTACCGCAACCTGATGCTGTCCATGACTTGGTCCTTTCAGAGCGGTCCTGGTCTGGTTTCCGGGCTGAGCCTGGCGGCGGGACTCGCGGTATTGCGCGCGCTGGAGGAATACGGCGTGAAGGGCGCCGGCCTCAAGTGGCCCAACGACCTGCTGTGGGAAGACCGCAAGCTGGCCGGCCTGCTCGCGGACGTGCAGGGCGAGGCCGCGGGACCGACGCGGGTGATTCTGGGTGTGGGCGTGAACGCGCACATCAGCGAGGGCGATGCCGAGCGCATCGATCAACCGTGGATCGATCTGCGCACGATTACCGGCGAAGCGCCGGATCGCAATCGTCTGGCGGCATTGTTGATCAAGCATCTTTCCAGAATGTTTTTGCTTTTCGCCGACAAGGGACTCGCTGCTTTCCGCGAGGAGTGGGAGCGCCATCATCTTTATCACGGCCGGCGTGTGCGCGTGCTGCAGGGAGAGAAGCGGTTTAACGGAAAGGTCGAGGGCATTGAAGAAAACGGCGCGCTGCGCCTGCGCGACGAAAAAGGGAAGGTTCATATTTTCCATTCCGGTGAGATCAGCATGAGGGCGGCGGGTTGAGGTTGCTCATTGACCTTGGCAACACGCGCCTCAAGTGGGCGCAGCAAACGAGCGGCGACTGGCACACGGATGCCGCCGTGCTGGCGGGGCACGATGTCGTTTCGCTGCTGGATAAGGCGTGGCGCGTCCTCCCGGCGCCGGAGCAGATCGTGATCTCCAGTGTTTCATCTCCCGAGACGCTTAAGACCGTGACGCGTTGGATCGAGCGCAACTGGTCCATCGCGCCGCATATCCTCCATGCGCAGGTGGAGCAGCTCGGTGTGAAAAGCCGTTACACCGACCCCGCCACGCTGGGCGTCGATCGCTGGGCGGCATTGATCGCGGTGCGCGGGCTTACTTCATCTCCGGCCTGCATCATCGACTGTGGCACCGCTGTGACCGTGGATGCTTTGTCGGCCGATGGTGAATTCCTGGGCGGTGTGATTTTTCCGGGCCTGCATCTGCTGCGCAGCAGCCTGGCGCGCGGAACCCATGGCATCAAAGTGGCGGAGGGCAATGAGGCCGAATGTTTCGCCCGCTCCACCGCCGATGGGGTGGCGGCGGGCACGCTGTTCGGTCTGGCTGGCGCGCTGGAACATTTAATCCAGGAATACCGCAAGACCCTCGGCAAGGATATGCAGATATTTCTCACCGGGGGCGATGCCGCCCGGCTAGCGCCGCGATTAAATCAGAAAACAGTGCAGGCGCCGGATCTTGTGTTGAAGGGGCTGGCCCGGGTGGCGGACAGCCTATGAAGATACTGAAATGGTCGCTGGCGTTTTTAGTGCTGGCCAACATCGGGTTGTGGATGTGGGCCACGTGGTACAAGGATATCCCCGAAGAAGACGATGAAACACTAACCGCGCTTCCCTCTCTATCGCCGCACAAGATGCGTCTTCTCTCCGAGCCCGGTGTGAATCTGGTTCCACGCAAGACCCTGGCCGGGTGTTATCGAATCGGCCCCTTTGTAGATTCCGACCAGGCAGCGAAGGCAGCCGCCATTCTGAATGAACAACGGTTTGGTTTTACCCAGCGCGACGAGGAACAGAAGGTCGTTACCTACCGTGTCTACCTGCCGCCCCTTTCCTCCAAGGATGCCGTTGAGAAACAGCGTCAGGAATTAACCCGGATCGGTTTCAAGGATCACGCCGTAATCCTGGAAGAAGGTTGGCATAACGCCATTTCGCTCGGCCTCTTTTCCATCCCGGCCAACGCGGAGCATCGCGTGCGTGAACTGACCGCCAAGGGGGTTACCGCAAAAGTGCAGTCGCTTACCCAGACACGTCTGCTGCATTGGCTGGAAATCACCGGCCCGTTTCTGACGGAAACCCTGAGCCGGTTGAAGGAAATGAACTGGGACGCGAAGGATGTTCAATTGAGTGAATTCGTCTGCCCCGGCGCCAATCCGGCCGCGCCCAAGGAGACCCCGCCCGCTGCCCAGTCGGAAAAAGCGTCCCATTGAAGCGGTTGCCCGGAGACAAGGGTATACTTACAATCTCGCGTCTTCCGTTATGCCCGCGTAGCTCAGTTGGTAGAGCACCTGATTTGTAATCAGGCGGTCGGGGGTTCAAATCCCTCTGCGGGCTCCATTTACGCTCGCCTCAAACTTGAAATCACAAATGGCGACTTCAAGTTTGAGGTGTCAGAATGGCGCCTCAAGTTTTGAGATCGCAAATGGCGATCTCATTATTTTCGTGCTTGGATTAGCAGCTAAATGGCTAATGGAATCGAAAACTTGAAATCACAAATTGTGATTTCAAGTTGGGGCGGTTTCCGGCGGGCAGTTCCTTGTATCTTCACCGAGCAGGGCGTGACGATGCCCCCAGTGTCCTGCGTAGCAATCGTACGGGACGGGCGGACATTTATGATCTGTCCAAAGTGCTTTAAGGTCACAATCTGTGATCTTAAAGCAGGGTTGGCTCACTATAATCTGCATTAACTTGGATTTGACGAATTACTGAATCAAAGTCAGAGGTGTTATCTTGACCGAAGATCAATTGATGGGATTATTGTCCAATATGGAAGCAGACTATATTGAGCGCACTGTGTCCGTGAGTGACACGGATAAATTCTGTCAGGCGATATGTGCTTTTGCCAATGACCTGCCGAATCATCGCCAACCAGGCTACTTGCTTATCGGTGTTAAAGATAATGGGTCGCTCTCTGGCTTGGCCGTAACCGATAAACTCCTGAAGGATCTTGGAGGAATTCGATCTAACGGAAACGTTTCACCCCAACCGCGAATGCATGTGGCCAAGTTTTCTCTCGACGATGGTGATGTGGCGGTTGTCGAAGTGTATCCGTCTGATCTTCCCCCAGTACGTTATAAGAGCCTTATTTACATTCGTGTGGGGCCGCGCAAGGCGGTCGCCAACGAACAAGAAGAACGAGTTCTTATAGAACGGCGGGTTGCCTTGGCGCACTCCTTTGACGCGCGCCCTTGCACCGAAGCGACACTTGATGAGTTGGCGCTGGGTCAATTCGATGCCTATCGCCGTGAAGCCATCGATCCGGAAACCATTTCGGCTAACCATCGATCGGTCGAACAACAACTGGCCTCTCTAAGGCTGTACGATCCAACACGTGCCTGCCCAACCCATGCAGGTATCCTGCTGTTCGGGAAAAACCCTCGTTTCTTTCTACCAGGAGCCTATGTCCAGTACCTCAAGCTGCCTGGTACTGATCTGACTGATGTGCCTGAAGATCAAGCCGAAATATCGGGTGACCTTAATTCGGTGCTGCGTGAGCTGGAAGGCAGGCTCAGGTTGCTCATTCAGACGACAATGCGCGCTGTCAGCGCACTTGGGGAGAAATTACTGCCGGATTATCCAGAATGGGCGTTACGCGAGTTGTTGATGAATGCCGTCATGCACCGCAACTATGACAGCAATACGCCCATTCGCTTTTATGCTTTTAGCGATCACATTGAAATTCAGAGTCCAGGAGGTCTATATGGAGAGGCTACGCCGGAAAACTTTCCTACACGCAACAGCTACCGGAATCCTGTGGTTGCTGACGCGATGAAATCCCTCGGCTTTGTGAACCGGTTTGGCTACGGTGTACAGCGTGCACAGGCTTTACTGACGCAGAACGGTAACCCGCCTGCCGAATTCGAGTTCGATGAACACTCCGTTTTGGTTAAGATAAAAAGGAGGCTCACATGAAAACTGTTGCCTTCTTCAACAACAAGGGCGGGGTGGGTAAAACTTCGCTGGTGTATCACCTTGCGTGGATGTTCGCAGACCATGGGGTCAAGACACTTGCTGTCGATCTTGATCCGCAGGCCAACCTCACCGCCATGTTTCTGGATGAAGAGCGACTGGAAAGCTTGTGGCCCGATGATGAGCACCCCGACACGGTCTACGGTGCGATCAGTCCGATTCTGCGCGGCACCGGTGACATTGCCCAACCCCACGTAGAGAAGATCACAGAAAAGCTCGGCCTCATTGCTGGCGACCTTGGTCTATCCCGGTTTGAGGACAAGCTCTCGGATGCTTGGCCTCGTTGTCACAATCGCGACGAGTCCGCTTTTCGCACCATGACGGCGTTTCACCGTCTTGTTCAACGTGGTGCGGAGTCTGGTGCAGAACTGGTGTTAATTGACGTTGGCCCTAACCTGGGCGCCATTAATCGCTCGGCGCTGATCGCCTCCGATCAGGTTTGTCTGCCGCTAGCGCCGGACCTTTTCTCTCTGCAAGGTCTCAAGAACTTGGGGCCAACCTTGCGTGAGTGGCGAACCGTCTGGGCAGACCTTCTCACCAAAGCACCGGCTGACCTCCCGATGCCCAAGGGTGTGATGCAGCCCATTGGCTATATCGTTATGCAGCATGGCATCCTCGATAGTCGCCCCGTGAAAGCATATAAACGGTGGATGGACCGTATCCCAAGTGTTTATCGCGAAGCTGTGCTGAAGGAGGAAATTAAGAACTCGCCCGCTGTGGGGGAAGACCCGTATTGCCTTTCTTTGCTCAAGCATTATCGAAGCCTGATGCCCATGGCAATGGAGGCACGCAAGCCGATTTTTTTCCTTAAGTCTGCTGATGGCGCAATTGGTGCTCACATTGAAGCAGTCAGAAGTTGTTACAGAGATTTTCAAAAGCTCGCGGTCAAAATAGCAGCAAATGCTGGCATAGCTTTTACACCCAAGAGCAATTAAGAACGCACTGGGTCAAGTATTGTGCAAACACATGGGTCTCGCCGGGGTATTGCGCGCGCGGCAGCCGCCTACCGGCTGGACGTGAACGACTACCAAGGCAGCCGGAGTCTGCAACTCGTCATCAGGAATTGTCGTGGCAGAAACAGAGGGCAGCCCTATCCGCATCGACAAATGGCTTTGGGCGGCGAGGTTTTTCAAAACTCGCTCACTGGCCGCGGCGGCGGTAGCGGGCGGCAAGGTCAAAGTGAACGGCGAGCGCGTGAAGGCAGCCAAAGCCATTCGGCTTGACGATGAATTGAGTATCCATATTGGTCCCTATGAATACGCAGTGCGAGTGCTTGGCTTGTCCAGCCGGCGTGGTCCAGCCCCGGAAGCCACTTTGCTTTATGCAGAAAGTGTCCAGAGCCAAGCGGCACGGAAAGAATTGGCTACCCGGCTTTCCGCTGAAAGAATTTTTCATTCCCATGAAAAAGGGCGCCCGACTAAAAGAGCGCGGCGTCAGATTATTCGATTTAAAAAAGGTGGGGACTGAATGAAACAGGAGCGTATAGATGGGCGAACAATTTGCGGTAGATTTCGCGCCTTCGCATGGACCCCTCTGCTGAAAAATCCACCCATGCTGTCATTGCGCGCTGAAGCAGTGTAGAAGGGCGCCTATGAAGATCCCAGAAAGACTTGAATCGCTGGTCGAGGACGGCCTCGTCGATGCGGTCATGCGCCAGCTCATGAGCGGCAAGGAGGCCATGGTCTACGTGGTCCGCTGTGGGGAAGAAATCCGCTGCGCGAAGGTTTACAAAGAGGCGAACAAACGCAGCTTCCGCCAGAGCGCTGGTTACACGGAAGCCCGCAAGGTGAAAAACAGCCGGCGCGCCCGCGCCATGGAGAAGGGCGGCCGGTATGGACGCAAAGCGCAGGAAGATTCATGGCAAAGCGCTGAGGTGGCCGCCTTGCATCGTCTCAGCGCCGCGGGCGTGCGTGTCCCGCGGCCCTATAACTTCGCCGATGGCGTGCTGCTGATGGAGCTGGTGACCGACGGCAACGGCAACGCCGCCCCGCGGCTCAACGATCTGGTGCTGACGGCAGAGCAGTCGCGCGAGTACCACCGCACACTGATTACGCAGGTCGTGCGCATGCTCTGCGCCGGGGTCATCCACGGCGATTTGTCTGAATATAATGTTCTCGTCGGCAGCGAAGGGCCGGTCATCATCGACTTGCCCCAAGCCATTGACGCCGCGGGCAACAACAACGCCCGCCGTATGTTCGAGCGCGACATCGACAACCTGACCGCCTACTTCGGCCGTTTTGCTCCCGAGCTCCTGTCCACCGACTATGGCATGGAGATATGGTCGCTCTACGAGAATGGCCAGCTACACCCGGAGATCGAGCTGACCGGGCGCTTCGAACGCAGCGAGAAACTGGCGGATGTGGACAGCGTCATGCGCGAAGTCGACGCCGCGTTCAAGGAAGAAGCGGCGCGGCAACGGTACAAGCTGGAAATGGGGCAATAGGACGCCGCTTGATCCTGTAAAAAGGGGATGCCTCACTTTTCATCACCCTTTTAGAAAAGCCGGGGGCAACATAGCCTAGGTGCCCGCCTTGATTTACAATCTTGCCCCTCGCGCAAAGCCTTTTGCTGTTTTTCAGGTACCACAATGGAAAAGACTCCTGCCGACGCCGTCGCCACGGTTCGTCATTATTATCAGTCCCTGCCGGCGCGCATGGCCGCCGTGCGGCGTGGCGTGGGTCGTCCGCTGACGGTCGCGGAAAAGATCCTGTTCGCGCACAAGGCGGATATGAATGCGGACCTGCCGGAGCGCGGCAAGACCACGGTGGCGCTGAATCCGGATCGCGTGGCGATGCAGGATGCCACGGCGCAGATGGCGATTCTGCAGTTCATGACCGCGGGCCGCAGCGAGGCGGCGGTGCCGACGACGGTGCATTGCGATCACCTGATCCGCGCCAAGGTCGGCGCGATCAAGGATCTCGAAGTCGCCGAGAGCACGAACAAGGAGGTGTACGACTTCCTCGCCTCGGCGTCGAATAAATATGGCATGGGTTTCTGGAAGCCGGGTTCGGGCATCATCCATCAGGTGATTCTCGAGAACTACGCTTTCCCCGGCGGCCTCGTCATCGGCACCGATTCGCACACGCCGAACGCCGGCGGTCTCGGCATGCTGGCGAT
>CAYIQV010000068.1:559-8004 GCA_964365635.1 uncultured Acidiferrobacteraceae bacterium | reverse complement strand
TATCCTACGGTGAAGGCGTAGAGCGCGTATTTCCGCTGCACAGCTCGGCTATTGACAAGATTGAGGTGATGCGCAAAGGCGACGTACGCCGCGCCAAGCTCTATTACCTGCGTGATCTCACCGGTAAAGCCGCGCGTATTCGCGAAAAAGTTTAATCGCCAGGTGTTCAATCGTAACGGCCGGCATGGGCTTCCATGCCGGCCGTTTTGTTTTTCATGCCACCGGTATAAGCTTGAGCCATGGTTCACCGAGAGGAACGCTACCACGTAGTGCTGGCCGCGCCCATGGGACGTCTGGGCGTCGTGGTTCGTGACGATGGCCTTGAAGACGTCAGTTTTTTGAGTCAGCGGGCCAGGCTCAAGCCGCCCCGCACACCCCTGGAGCGGCGCATCTGTCGGCAGTTGCGGGCGTATTTCGCCAACCCCCGCGTTTTATTCGATATCCCGCTGGCGACCGGGGGTACGCCATTTCAGCAGCGTGTGTGGCGGATGTTGCGCAAGATTCCACCCGGCGAGACATGCAGCTATGGCGAATTGGCGCGCCGGCTGCGCACCAGTCCACGCGCGGTCGGCAACGCCTGCCGCGCCAACCCCATTCCCATCGTTATTCCCTGTCATCGTGTCGTGGCCGCCAGCGGCATTGGTGGATTCATGGGCGAGCGTGATGGAAAGGCAGTGCGCCTCAAACATTGGCTGCTCGGGCATGAGCGGACCCGATAAGGAAATCATCGAGCGTTTCGGTGACTCCCTCTGGCTGCAGGATGGTCTGAGTGCCAATACCCTGGATGCCTATCGGCGCGATGTCGAAGGTTTGAGCCGGTGGCTTTCCAGCCGGGGTGTATCGCTGATCAAGGCGACACGGGCGGATCTGCTGGAATACCTCTCGGTCTGCGTGGGCCAGGGCGTGCGGCCGCGTACCACGGCACGGCTGCTTTCGAGTCTGCGGCGGTTTTACGGCTATCTCCTGCGTGAGGAGATCGTTCGTACCGATCCCTCGGCATTGATCGACTCCCCCAAAATCGGCCGGCCATTGCCCAAATCACTGACCGAGGAGCAGGTGGAAAAACTCCTGCAGGCGCCGGATATTTCGGCACGGCTCGGCCTGCGCGACCGGGCCATGCTTGAGACGCTGTACGCTACCGGTCTGCGTGTCTCGGAGTTGGTGGGGCTCACATTATCCCAGATGAGCCTGGGGCAGGGGGTAGTCAGGGTCATCGGCAAGGGCGACAAGGAGCGGCTGGTTCCACTCGGGGAAGAGGCGATATCGTGGCTCCATCGCTATTTGTCCGAGGGGCGTCCGGCGCTGGTGCGCCGGCGCACCACGGATGCCGTGTTCGCCACGGCCCGCGGGGGTCCCATGACGCGGCAGGCTTTCTGGCACAATCTCAAGCAGCATGCACGTACGGCGGAGATCCGGTCAGCGATTTCACCGCACACCCTGCGTCACGCTTTCGCCACACACCTGATGAATCACGGCGCCGACCTGCGTGTGGTGCAGATGCTGCTGGGGCACGCGGACCTTTCCACCACGCAGATTTATACGCATATCGCACGTGCACGATTGAAGTCGCTGCACGAGCAACACCATCCAAGAGGGTAACTGTCGGGGTAGAGTGTGGGTGGAACCGTGTTAGGGAAGGCCTGATTAATTATGATTCCTTGACGCAAAGACGCGAAGGCGCAAAGAAAAGCACGGAAAATTTAAGTGAAAAAATCTTTGCGTCTTTGCGACTTTGCGTCAGAAACTAATAAATCAGAGGTTCCTTAGTGATAGACGTGCGAGTTGCCGTGATGATTGGTGTCGCTGTCGATGTGGAATACCTCGATGCCGGGTACCCGTTTGTAGCCCAGAACCAGCGCGAGTTTGTGGATCAGCGTTTTCCAGTTCAGTGAGTGCACACGCCGGCGCAGCACCTCGTTGAGATCGGCCGTCAACCTTCCCACATTCGCGTCCAGCCCCGGCAGCTTGTGAAAGTAGCGCAAGGCAATGTAACCGTAAGCGACCGGCAGCCACTTGATGGCCCAGTGCGGATTCTCCATGCCTGCCCAGAAGAGGCAGAACGTGATACCCGCGAGAATGAAAAAGAGCCCATAGCGGACGGATTGGTCGCGCTCCGCGCGGTTTTCCGCCATGGCTTGACGCAGTTGTTCTTCGGCGTTGCGCGACTCGATGCTGTGGGTGTAGTGAATGTCGCGCAACATGCTTAATATTTTCAGAAGACGCTCACGGTGGCGCGGGTTGTCCACGGAGAACGAGGCCAGCGCGCCCTCCAGGCTATCCAGGAATTGGCGGTAATCGGAGGTTAACGCCGGTTCCTTGTACTTGTCGGCTGCGTGATTGATCAGGTAGCGCAGCTCCAGCACATGCGCGACTTGCATCGGGAAACGCAGATTGATGAATTTGGTGTAGAACGCGTGAAAACTGTCCGGCGTCAGATTGAGCGCCGAAAAATCGTGGGCCACATCCCGTGCTTTGTTTTTGTCAGCCATGTCTGGGTACTCAGCACGCGTATTCTACCTTGGCGCTGCGTTGGTGGCACATAGAGGTAAGGATGGCGGGCCGCTGGCGGACAAGGACGACAAATATCCGGCAAAACAGGGTTTTTCAGGTGGCGCGGTGGTGGTCGGCGTCCTGCCAGAGACGTCCGCGGGATGAAAGTTGTTATTTTCCCAGCATCGACCGCAGGTTGGCCAGGTAGGCATCGGCGCGGCCGAGCATGGCCTGGGGATCGGTGTCTTGTTCGGGATCCTCCCAGTGCAGGTCGTCCGCAGGTATTTCCTGCAGGAAACGGCTGGGTTCACAGATCACCACTTCGCCGCCGCGCTTGCGACGATCGGAAAATGAAAAGGTGAGTGTTTTTTGCGCGCGTGTAATGCCGACATAGGCGAGCCGGCGTTCTTCCACCACGCCGAGATCCGATTGGCTCTGGTGATGCGGGATCAGCCCTTCCTCCATGCCAATGATGAAGACATGCGGGAATTCCAGACCCTTGGCGGAGTGCAGCGTCATGAGTGATACCTGATCTCCGGGGTTGTCCTCGCTGCCCTTATCCAGCATGCCCACGAGAGTGAGCCGTGCGACCAGATCGCTAAGCGATTTTTCCTCTTCCCCCTGGCGCATGAGCCGCTGCATCCAGGAAACCAGTTCCAATACATTTTCCATCCGCCGCTGGGCGATCTTTTGATCGTTACAGGTGTCCTTGAGCCAGTCTTCGTAGTGTAGTTCGGAGAGCATGTCGCACACGAGTTTGGCCGGGTCGGTCTCTTCCGCTTTGGCGATGGTGTCCATCAGCCACTGGGTGAACACACGCAGCATCGCCACCTGCCGCGGGTTGAGACGCTGTTCGATGCCACTGTCCATTGAGGCCTGTAACAGGCTGACCCCCAATTTCGTGGCATGCTGGTTCAACTGCTCGAGTGTGGCGGGCCCGATTTCACGCCGCGGTGTATTGATGACGCGCAGGAAGGCATTGTCATCGACGGAATTGCAGAACAGCCGGAGATACGCCATGACGTCCTTGATTTCGGTCTTGTCGAAGAAGGATGTCCCCCCGCTCAAATGGTAAGGGATGCGCCGTTCACGCAGCACGCGTTCCAGCACACGTGCCTGATGGTTCTCCCGGAACAGAATGGCGTAGTCCCGGAAGTCGGTGCTGTGCTTGAACTTGTGGTGCAGCAAATCGGAGATGACGCGTTCGGCTTCGTGTTCCTCACTGCGTGCCTTCAGAACCCTCAGGGGTACGCCATAGTCCCGATCGCACCACAGCGCTTTCTCGAAGATGTGCGGGTTGTTGGCAATCACGGCGTTGGCGGCCTTCAGGATCCGTCCACTGGAACGATAGTTTTGTTCGAGTTTGATGACGCGCAGGGCGGGAAAATCCTGCTGCAACTGTTTGAGGTTTTCCGGTTGGGCCCCACGCCAGCTGTAAATGGACTGGTCGTCGTCGCCGACGACGGTGAGCGCGCCGCGGCTGCCGGCGAGGAGCTTGACCAGTTCGTACTGGCACAGGTTGGTGTCCTGGTACTCATCCACCAGCAGATAGGACACGCGCCGACGCCATTCCTCCAGGATCTCCGGGTTTTTCTGGAACAACCGGACCGGTTTCAGGATGAGATCGTCGAGATCCATGGCGTTGTAGGCCTGCAGATGCTGTTCGTACTCACCGTAGACCCGGGCGGCGAGATCGTGGACGGCCTCACCTTCCGCCGCAGGTGGAATCTCCGCCGGCGAAATCAGATTATTCTTCCAGCGTGAAATCTGGTACTGCACCATTTGCGCAGGATTGTTTTTTCCCGAAAACTGGCCACGCAGGAGTTTCGACAACAGCGCCTGGCTGTCTTCCGGATCGTAGAGCGAAAAACCCGGACGGTATCCCAGTTCCGCCAGGTGGTTGCGCAGAATTTTCAGGCCAAAGGTATGGAAGGTGGAGATGAGAAGATCTTTTGTGTGATCGCCATGCAGCAGGTCGGCGATACGGGCCTTCATTTCGCGCGCCGCCTTGTTGGTGAAGGTGACGGCGACGATATGCCGCGGCGCAATTCCGTAATTCTGGATAAGCCAGGCGATCTTTTTGGTGATAACGGAGGTCTTGCCGCTGCCCGCACCGGCTAGTACCAGCAGTGGGCCATTGACATATTGTACAGCGGCTTTTTGTTGCGGGTTCAGATTGGGTCAGTCCGTGAATGCGATACAGAATATTTCATTTCTGGGGGCATTCTAACCGCAAATGGATACAGGTCAAAATTCATTTTCACGATGGTGCGCTGCATCGGCAGCACCGGTGATGGGATTTGCTGTGGCGTGTGCTGGCCATCGGCGCACACACGAGCCATGACGGTCAACGGGTGCGTGGTGGATGGTGGCGAAGATGAGTGAGAAAGCTTTCCATGAGTGCTTTCGTCTGTTCCGGTTCCGTCAGGCGGCGGTCGATCAGATGGAAAACCGGGTAGGAGCGGGAATCGAACAGTTTTCGGGCACGGACCATCTCCAGTGTGTGCACCCCTTCACCTTGGATGGCATCAAGCTGGCCTCGTGCCAGCTGCCGGCCCAGTGCGTGATGATGCGAGCCCGCGCTGGTGGCTGTGGTAATCAGGTCTCCGAGGCCGGCCAGACCGCAGGCAGCCGCGGAAGACCCACCCAACGTGGTGACAATTTCCCCCAGTTCCCGAACGGCCGCGGCGGTCAGGTATCCACGAAGGTTATCGCCCAAGGCCATTTCATCGGCGACGCCAAAAACAATGGCATAGACGTTCTTCAGCACCGCCGACCAGGCAATGCCTGTGATATCCGGGGTGTATTCCAGGGCCAGCGCGGTGGACTCAAATAACTGCAGGACCTGATCATATATAGTGGTGTGTGTGGCACCCACCTGAGCGAAGGCAGACCGGCCGGCGCGGATTTCCTCGGAGATCATCGGCCCATAGATCACGCCGACGGAACGTCCGGGACCCAGCGCTTGCGTCAGTGCCGCCGCGGCGGTGCGGCCCTCATGGTCCAGCCCCTTGGCGATGCTGAGGCAGAGGCAATTCGGGGACAGCAATGGCCGCAGTCGTGTGGCGAGGTCGAAGTGAGGGATAGCGGGCAGGCAAAAAATGACAAAATCCTGATTTCCCGCCACGGCCTCCAGATCCAGCGGCTGGCCCGATTTCGGGTGGCGTTCCCACACGCACAGGTGCTGGCGCGGCTGCAGGAGATATTCCATCGCCTGGCCCATTTCGCCGTGGCCGAGAATAAGCACCCTGAATGGTGGTGATGTCATGTCTGGTCCCTGGCCATAGCCTCAGTCATTTAGTAACGAAAGACAAGCATGATGCCGCGTCATGGAGGCGGCCGTCTTTGACTGGTTCACGGAATCATGTTGTTATGCGCGACCGTGAATTCCAACGCCACCAACCGAATCGTTTACATTCCCGGGAAAAATCCCAAGCCTCCCATAGACGTTTATTGCCGCCAGCTCCTGCGCTGCCTGAAGCACGGAGTAGAGCGCGCTGACCCGGCGGTGGCACAGGCTATCGAGGCACAGCCGGAGGTGTTTTCACTGATTGCCTGGAATTATCTTTATTACCAGAGCTTCAAGCCGCTGGATCCGGACCTGCCGTGGATCGATGCCTTGCTGGCAAAGACGGGCCCCACCGAGGAAGAAGTGCGGGAAGCGCTTTCCTTCCGGCGCAAGGTGGCCTGGCTGCTGTATAGTTTTGCTGACCTGTTCCCGTTTCTCATCTCGTTATTGCCCGATCCGGCCGTCAAGAGCACGGCTCATGAGACCGCCCGTTACTTTGAGAATAAAAACGGCATTGGCACGCAGGTGCGGGAATTGCTCAAGGCCTCCCTGCGGCAGAGATTTGCGAACGGTGACCGTATTATGTTGATAGGGCACAGTATGGGTTCGGTCATTGCCTACGATGCCTTGTGGGAACTCTGGAATGAGGATCGTAATCTGGTTTCCATTGATTGTTTCCTGACCCTCGGTAGCCCGCTCGGCCTGCGTTTTGTGCAGAAGCGTCTGTTGGGCGCGCGCCATACCGGCGCCGCCAGATATCCCGGGAACATTCGTCACTGGGTTAATATTGCCGCCCGCGGGGACCTGACGGGTCTCGACGCAACTCTGATGGATGATTTCAGGCCAATGCGGGAACTTGGCCTGATCAAGTCCATCACCGACATCAATGGCGGTGTGTTCAATTATTTTCGCAACCAGGAAGGTCTGAACGTGCATCGTTCCTATGGGTATCTGGTCAACCCGCGCGTGGGCGAGGTTATTGCGAACTGGTGGAAGGGCGATAATGGTTATTAAGGAAGGTCTGATTAATTCCAGTTCCGTCATTCCCGCGAAAGCGGGAATCCAGAAGTTATATGATTTTCCTGGATTCCGGCTCGGCGGGCCTTCGGCCCTTGGCCGGAATGACGGAATTAATCAGAGGTTCCTTAACTTCCATTCTCCCGTCATGCGCCGGTTGGTGGCGATGGTATTTCTGTCCGCACTTCTCCTGCCTGCAGCCGCGCAGGCGGAAAAAGCGGGGTCGGAGAATCTCCCCGAGCCGGTGGCCCAAGCGCTCAAGCGGCATGGTCTTCCGACGCGCGGCCTCAGCGTCTACGTACGTGAGATTGGCCAACCGTCCCCCTTGCTGGCGGTGGCGGCAGAGCAGCCACGGCATCCCGCCTCGACGATCAAGGTCTTGACCACGCTGGCGGGCCTTGAGGAACTGGGCCCGGCCTACCGCTGGAAGACCGAGGCCTATACCACGGCTCCCGTGCGCAACGGCCGGCTTGAGGGCGATTTGTATCTCAAGGGTTATGGCGATCCTTACCTGGTCATGGAATATTTCTGGCGTTTCCTGCGCGGCCTGCGCGCCGCCGGCATCGAGGAAATTGCCGGCGACCTCGTGCTGGATCAAAGTTATTTTGCCCGCGAGCCGGGTGAGTTCGACGGACAGACGTTGCGCGCG
>CAYIQV010000068.1:0-549 GCA_964365635.1 uncultured Acidiferrobacteraceae bacterium | reverse complement strand
TTTTGCGCGCGAACCGGGCGATGCGGCCGAGTTTGATAACCAACCGTTGCGCGCGTATAACGTCTTGCCGAATGCCTTGCTGGTGAATTTTCAGGCGGTGAATTTTCGTTTCATACCGCAGCCGGGCGCAAGCCGTGTGCACATTTTTGCCGATCCGCTTCCGGCAAATCTGGAAGTGGTTAATCGGGTCACCTTGTCGCAGGCTCCCTGTCGTGGCTGGGCGCACAATCTGGGCCTGAAATTGCAACACCAGGGCAATGACACCAAGGTAATTTTCAGCGGCACCTATGAAGCGGACTGTGGGGACAATGAACTGTTCCGGGTAGTGTCTGAACCCGCGCCATATACCTTGGGCATGTTCAAAATGCTGTGGTCAGAACTGGGCGGGCGCTTCGCGGGCGGCGTGCGCGAAGGCAGGGCGCCCGAAAAGGCGCGCCTGCTTCACTCCGTCGATTCCCCGCCGCTGGCCGGCATCATCCGCGCTATTAATAAGTACAGTAACCACGTCAGGACGCGCCAACTGGTGCTGACCATGGGAGCCGAGACGGC
>CAYIQV010000067.1:0-8012 GCA_964365635.1 uncultured Acidiferrobacteraceae bacterium | reverse complement strand
CCCAGGCGATCAACGCCCAGCGGCGGATCAGGCCGGTCCAGAGTTCGCTGCGCCAGCGGGTAATGAGCGCGGTCATGGCAAAAGCGAACGGCACCGAGAAGCCCACATAACCGAGATAGAGCATGGGCGGGTGAAACACCATGCCCGGATCCTGCAACAGCGGATTCAGATCGTGGCCATCGGCCGGCACCGGAAACAAACGCTCGAAGGGGTTGGACAGGAACAGGATGAGGCCGAAGAAACCCACTACGAGCCAGCCCTGTACGGCGAGAATCACGGGAAGATGTTCCGGATACTGCTTGCGCCCATGCCAGCCGACAATCATCGTATATAAGGTGAGTATCCACACCCACAAATACAACGAGCCCTCGTGCCCGCCCCACAGCGCCGCGACCTTGTAGAACAGCGGCAGCAGTGCGTTGGAATTGGCCGCTACGTATTGAACCGAGAAATTGCTGGTAACAAAGGCGTGCACGAGCGCGAGCCCGCCAAGGGTGGTCAGCAAGAAGACCGCCACGCTGGCGTTGACGCTGAGTTGAGCCAAACTGGGGATACGCAGAGTCTGTGCCAGAATCGGCGCCATGCCCTGTATCAGCGCCACCATGAGCGCGAGATAGGCGGAGAAGTGTCCGAGTTCGATGAGGTTGAGAGAGAGGCTGTCCGTAAGCACTAAGTCATTTCCATGGGTGCTGCTGAAAGATATCCGTGGCGATGGAACCTTGTCACATCCGATCCAAGGTTCGCAAGGTTAACGCATCGCTTTACATCCGTATAGGGAAAAGTGATAGGCGCGACAACTGGTTGTCTTGATAATCGAACCGCTCGTAATGAGCTTCATGTGAAAAATTCAGCCGGATATCTATTCACAGAATCTGTGCATAAGATTGTGTGTAAGCAGGCTTGGGGTACCCTAAAGCCGCCACATTACGAATCCGGTGTTAGGTTGAATAAATTTTAAACAAATGGCAAATGTCTTTACAAACAAGGTGTTGTTAATTTTTTGTGCATTGAGATGGTTACACGTAATTTATTAGTGCTTATACGTAAAGATTTTTTTTCTGTTGTGTAAAATCCACCACGGAAAATCACCGGAAACAGTAACGACAACCACATGCAAACTTCGAGTCAACCCGAGCCCGCCGGCTTTCTCCGGCGCATGGGCGCTGTCCTCTACGACGCCCTGCTGCTTTTTGCGATCCTGATGCTCGTCAGTTATCCCTATGTGTGGCTGACTGGTGGCGGCAAACCGGGTTTCCTTATCAGAACCGCCTATCAAATATATATCCTGGCGATCAGTTTCTTTTTTTATGGCGGCTTCTGGGTGCGTGGCGGGCAAACCCTGGGGCTGCGCGGTTGGCGTCTGCGCCTTGTGCGCCTCGATGGCGGACCGATCACCTGGATGCACGCCTTTAAACGATTTGTGGGCGCCATCCTCTCCTGGCTTTGCCTTGGTCTTGGGTTTTTATGGGCAATGTACGATCGGGATAAACTCGCCTGGCATGACCGGCTCTCGGGGACACGGTTGGTCCGGTTACCAAAACAGTAAATCAGTAATTTCCTTGATTATCGCCCATGGTAGCGAACCGTCCGCAGCCAAGCGCATCGGAATCGGTTTATTCGGGAATTGTGGAAGATGGCTATAAACCGCGCGACGCCCGGCGTAACAGGTAAAGCGTCAGAATAAAAAAAGACAGAATCGGCATCAAAGCACCTGCCACAGGCGGAACGCCATATAGCAAACCGAAATAACCGAATCCCCGATTGGCCACCACGAAGGCGAGCCCCAACATGACACCGGTGAACACCCGTTGGCTTACCCCCCCGGCACGGTTGGGACGGAAAACAAACGGCGTGGCCAGCAACATCATGGTCAAGGTGGCGAGAGGCAGAAACAACTTCTGCCAGAACACAAGCCGGTAATTTCGGGTGTCCTGGCTATTCTGCTGCAAATGCTGGATATAGTAGCGGAGCTGCTGAATGGACAGCCCTTCGGGCCGGACAGTAAAAACCGAGACCACGTCCGGAGTGAGTTGGGATTGCCATTCATCCGTGGGTATATGGCGCGATTGCACGGCCTCTTGCCCGATGATCAAACTCTGCTGCACGTCCTCAAGACGCCACCGGTCGCCGGAAAAAGATGCGCGGCTGGCAAAGGTCTGCGCCCGTAAATGTGAATACCCGCTGAAATCGTAGATGTTCACCCGCAAGAGACTTAAATCTGGCAGCACCTCGCCAATGCTGACGAAGGACGCACCACTGCGCAACCAGATGCCGGAACTCTTCTTTTGCAGTCCCTTGGCCAGCGCCTTGGCGCGCCCAAGCTGCGCCAGGTTCTCTGATGTCGGCACGACGAACTCACCCACAAGAGCAGCCGCCAGAGTAAACGCGAGACCAATCTTCATAGTCGCCATCACTATACGCGCCACCGACACGCCTGCGGCGCGCATGGCAATCAATTCAGAATTGAGTGCGAGCGTGGACAGGCCCATGATCGTCCCGATCAGGGCCACAATCGGAAACAGTTCATAAATCTGGTGCGGCTGCTTCAGTACGACATACTTGACGAGCTCGAACAAACCGAAACCCGCCTTGCCGTAGTCCGACAAGCCTTCCACCAGCACAAAGAAGGCCGTCAACGCCAAAAATACGCCTGACACCAGCAGCATGCCGTAAAGCACGTGACGCGCAATCAGCCGGTCGAGAATGGTAACCATGTCAGCGTCGGGAAATGCCGAAGAAGGGAAACAGCGGCTGGTTATGCGCGCGGCGCATCAGCAGATAGACAGCAATCAGCATCATGCCCGCATGGACCCACCACAGCCCAAGCATGGGAGAAGCCTTGCCGCTTTTGATTAATGTCTGACCAAGGCCCAGCAGATTGGAATAAATGAAATACACCAGAATCGCCACGAACAGATTGGATAGCCGTCCGCGGCGTGCATCCGTGTAGGCAAACACCATGGCATAGATCGATAACACGAAAAGCGCGATCGGCTTGGCAACGCGCCAATGCAGTTCAGTAATCAGGTGGCGGTCACCCGAACCCAGCAACAGCAGCATCGGCGCGCCCTCCGCCGTGAGCGGAACTTCCTCAATCTTTTTTTGCTCGATACGCAGGTTCAGCGCGGCGAATTCCACAATGCGGTAATTGGCCGTGCCAGGCGCACCGTCATAGAGGGTCCCGTCCATGAGTGTGACAAACTTGTCACCCGTTTTTGGGTCGACGACCGGACGTCCGGACTTCGCCACGACAATGCCTTCTTTGCCGGTTTCATAGCTACTGACAAAGACATTTTCCATGTCGCCATTATCCTGGATCTTCTCCGCGTAAATAATGCGTCCACTCCCGGGAGATTCCGTAAATACCCCCGGAGTGATGAGGCTCACCTCGGATCGGTGGGCGCTTTCATTTTTGACGTTCTCGATATAACGGGTGGCGAGCGGCGAAAAATAAAACGCAGCGAGCGACACAACCAGCGCAAAAATCAGTCCCAGCACCAGCACCGGCCGCAACAGCTGCATGAGCCCCACGCCGCAGGCCGCGAGCACGGTCATTTCGCTGTCGCGGTACCAGCGGGAAAGCGTCAACAGCACGCCGAGATAAAAGCCGAGTGGCAGCAACAAGTCGAGCTTCTTTAGCGTCTGCAGGCCGAGCAGGACAAAAACCACATCTTCCGCCGTATCTCCCCGCGCCGCGCGTCCCAGCAGGGAGGTGAGGCTCATGAACACCATGACGATGAGCAGCACCACGGTGATGGCCAGGGTGGAGGTCGCGGCCTCCCGATAAAACGCACGCTTAATGATCAAGGTATCGACACCAGAATGTGTTTTGACAAGGGGCAAGCAAACAATGGAAAATGCTGTCTAGTGACGGAACTGGGAGACTCATGCATAAAACGACCGTTTTGTCCGCACAGGCACCCTTAACAACTTGATTGCAAAACGGAACCGTGACCGGGAACCGACAAAAATATACCACATCTTTTACCAGCGGGACGTGAAATAATTCAAGGAATCGGCATGGAATACATCGTCAAAAGCGGTACCCCCGAAAAACAACGCAGTGGCTGCATCGTTGTCGGCGTATTTGAGACACGCAAGCTCTCCACGGTGGCCGGTCAGATCGACAGGGTATCAGGAGACGCGATCAGCGCCATCCTGCGCCGCGGCGACCTCGATGGAAAATCCGGACAAACGCTGCTGTTGCACAACATCCCGAACCTGCCGAGCGAACGCGTGCTGCTGGTCGGTTGCGGCAAGGAAAAGGAATTCGGCGAATCCCGCTATCGCGAAATCACTGCCAAGGCCGTCAGCGCGCTCAAGGACACGGGTGCAACGGAAGCCACCTCCTACCTCACCGAGCTTGAAGTCAAAGGCCGTGACATCGCCTGGAAGATCCGTCAGGCCGTCGAAGTCACGGAATCCTCGCTGTACCGCTTCGACCGGATGAAGAGCAAGCCGAACAATAACAAGCGCGCCCTGCGCCGCATTATTCTCGCCGTGCCGAAGCGTAGCGATCTGCCTACTGGCGAGCAGGCCATCAAGGAAGGACAAGCCGTGGCCGGCGGCGTCACCCTGGCGCGCGATCTCGGCAATTTGCCGGGAAATATTTGCACGCCCACCTATCTCGCCGAACAGGCCGTGGAACTGGGAAAGCAGTACGGCCTTAAAACCACGGTGCTGGAAAAAGAAGACATGCAGGCACTCGGTATGGGTTCGCTGCTGTCGGTATCGCGTGGCAGCCGGCAACCGCCGAAGCTGATCGTGCTCGAATACCACGGCGGCGCCGAAGGCGAAGCGCCGGTCGTGCTGGTCGGCAAGGGACTGACCTTCGATGCCGGCGGCATCTCGATCAAGCCCGCCGCCAACATGGATGAAATGAAATACGACATGTGCGGCGGAGCCTCGGTGCTGGGCGCCATCAAGGCCGCGGCTGAACTGAAATTAGCGCTTAATATTGTCGGCATTGTCCCCAGTTCGGAAAATCTTCCAGACGGCGATGCCAACAAGCCGGGCGATATCGTCACCAGCATGTCGGGACAAACCGTCGAAGTGCTGAACACCGACGCCGAAGGGCGGTTGATCCTGAGCGACGCCCTCACCTACGCTGAGCGTTACAAACCTGCGGTCGTGATCGACATCGCCACCCTGACGGGCGCCGTCGTGATTGCCCTGGGTGCGCACGCGAGTGGGCTGCTGGCCAACAACGATCAGCTTGCGCGCGAAATCCTGACTGCCGGTAAATATACTTACGACCGCGCATGGCAACTGCCGCTGTGGGACGATTACCAGAAGCAGCTCGACAGCAACTTCGCTGACATGGCCAACATCGGCGGGCGCGAGGGCGGCACCATTACCGCCGCCTGCTTCCTCTCGCGCTACACCAAACAATATAAATGGGCGCACCTCGACATCGCCGGCACCGCCTGGAAAACCGGAAAGGAAAAAGGCGCGACCGGTCGACCGGTGCCCTTGCTGACACAACTCCTGATCAACCGCGCAAATAAAGCGGACGATGGGGACAAAGAGTGACCCGGGTCGATTTCTACCTGATCGAGAAAGAACCGGAAAGCGGCAAGGACATGGCCGTCTGCAAGCTGGCGCACAAGGCCTTCCGGCTCGGCCACCGGATTTATATCCTGACCGCCAGTCTCGATGAGGCACAGCGCCTCGACCGGCTGCTCTGGACGTTCAGCGACGGAAGTTTTATTCCGCACGGACTGTCCTCGGAAAAAACCGAAACGGATTTTCCCGTGCTGATCGGCCACGAAGAACCCCCTCCCGCCTACGAGGATGTGCTGATCACGGTCTCGGATCAGGTGCCGGATTGCTTCAGCCGCTTCCAGCGCGTGGCGGAAATAGTGGACGGCAGCGAGGCGAACAAGGTAACGGCGCGTGAGCGTTTTCGTTTTTACCGGGACCGTGGCTATGCGTTGCAGACACACACACTTTAGGCATTGAACCGCTCATGACCACGGACGACCAAAAATCCAGGCACAAGCCCTCCGAGAAAGTCACGCTCGAAGAGGTGCTGAAATCGCTGCAGGACATGATCCACACCGACCTGCTCGAAGGCGCGCATGTCTCGCAGACGCCGCCTGCTGAAAAGCCAGGCAATACTCCAAGTCAAGAAAAACAGCCAAAGGGGCGTGAGACACCGGCGATTGAGGATTTTGCCTCGCCCTCGCCTGCCTCCGGGCCGGTGAACCTCGGGGCGGTGATGCGCTCACTGAAAGATCTGGTGAACAATGAACTTAACGTTGGCGATGAAGCCAGTTCACCTGACAACACCGCATCCGCATCCCCGGAGTTGCACGAGCCTGAAGCGGAAGCCAGTCCTGAAATTCAGGCCAGCCCAACAGATGCCGAGGACGATTTGCTGGACAGCCTTGCGTTCCTCTCCGAGGACGTATCGCTTCCAGCATCTGAGGCCATCCCCGAACCAGCCTCCCCCGCCCCGGAGGTAGAGGCGGTGGAATTCGAGACGGTCTCGGAGGAAATCGAAGCCGCACCGTTGCCTGTCGATACTTTGGACATGGTTCAACCCAACGTTTCAGAACCGGAAGAGATCGTCTTTGAAACGGAAACGTCGGAGTTCAAGGTAGAACTGGAACAAATCGAGGCAGCGGCGCCGCCTTCCGACACGGCGGACATCAGCGTTGCATCTGCCGATGAAATTCGGGCTGCTTTCGGCATGGAAGGCGAAGCCGCCAAAACAGAACAGCCCGTTCAGGAATCCAAACATTCCGGCGACGATACCCCGCCAGGGGGATGGCAGCAGGAACTGCTGCTCAATGAAGCGCCTGCGCACGTGGAGGTTCCAATCGTTCTCGCGTCAGAGCCAATACCGGTGGCTATGGCTGACAGCGACACCACGCCTGCCGCTGAAACTCCCGCACCGATTGAAAGCACGAATATCGAGACGGTGTCTACAGAGCCCTCCATCGAACCGGAGAGCCCACCGGAGTTTCTTGAGCCTGACGCCATACTGGAAATTCCGGACATCGAAAACTCCCAGGCACCGTCGACGCTGGACTGGGCGGCGATGGAGATGGAAATCGACGCGCCTGCCCAGGAAACTCAAAACACGCCAGCGATTGATTTCGATGCCATCATCCTGGATGAGTCCAGCGAGGAAAACACGCCGGCAACCCCTGCGACAGCCACGTTGGCCACTGAAAGCGCACCCGCGCCATCGGTGGCAGACATGGCTGTTGCTGAAATAAAAATTGAAACGCCTGTGCCACAGGCCATGAGCATGCCATCGATTGATTTCAATACTACCTCTCCGGAGACACCCGGCGAGACGAATCGACCAGCAGCCGCCTCTTCAGAACCTTTGACGCTGAAAAACGACTCGCCTATGCCGAGCGTGGAATTTTCCCCATCGCCCGCGACGCCGGCGAAATCAGATCAGGACACACCGCCCGGCGCTGAAAATAAAACTTCAGTCATCGAATCGGCACCTAAACCGATAACAGCGCCAGCGGAGCCACCAAAGCAGCCAAAACATGATGATATTCCTGTGCTGCAAGATGTGGTCGACTCTCCCACGGGAAAAATAGCTGTCAAGGAACTCATGGCGGAGACGCCGTCGCCATCGCCGGATCGCGCCCGGGATGCCATCATTCGGGCCGTGGCCAAGCTCAATATCGAGCTGCGCAAATCCGGCAGTTCCGGGCTCGACCCGAAGCTCATCAACCGCTTGCAGCAATTCATGCGCGAAGAACTGGAGAAAAGCGCTAAAAAAGAAGGGTGAAAAATTAAAAATTAGCCCTTAAACTTGCCGCTCTTCATTTTCCGCTTTCGACTGTTTTCAATGAGCCAGAACACCAATAATCCTGCCGACGCCAGCGCTTCTCCGGAAACCACCCTGAGCAAGTCCTACGACCCGCACTCGATCGAGAAGCGGACTTACGAAGCCTGGGAACAGGCCGGTGATTTCCGTCCCAGCGGCCAGGGCGATCCCTACTGCATCATGATCCCGCCGCCCAACGTCACGGGCAGCCTGC